>JBCCFQ010000817.1:0-2197 GCA_039029655.1 Pseudomonadota bacterium
ACGAGGTTAACGGTACCTCCGGGTTCACCTCGGCCGTACAAAGCAGCTCGGGGGCCTTTGAGTACCTCGACGGACTCGATACCGGACAAGTCTCGGGCGCCGCCAAAACCACGGCCAGCGTTGAAGCCATTGACAAGGAAGTTACTTGGCAGATTTTCATCGCCAACAAACCCACGAATGGCAAAACTGTTCCAAAGACCACCGAAATTATTTTGCCTGGATACGGATGCCGATAAATCCAATGCCTGGACGAGGTCGATAGAACCGGCGTTGCGCAGGGTTTCTCCATCGATCTTTAGCTCAGACTGGGGCGTCTCAAACGCATCAAAGTCACCCTGATACGCCTGCCGTGTGGCAAAGACGGCGATCTCTTCAATCTCCGAGCTGTCCGCGCCGGTTTGTGCTAACACGGGGCTAGCCCAGAAGATGAGAGTTGATGCACCCACCAGCAGTGGGGCACAAAATATTATTTTCATTTGAGACTCCTCATTGAATCGATACAGGCTTACTAACCTGATGAATCTTCGGTCACCATTTTTCCGCGTAACGTTATAACATAACAATTCCCATGGGGCGTATTTTTTGAAGACCTCGAAGGGCCTTGCGGAGTGTTTTTCAATGGAGCATTGGTGCGTGGCATGACCCAAAACCAAGTTGGAAAGTATTTAAAAACAGGTAGTTGGGTGCCGATCGTTTTAGAAACACCTTAACCAGGCACGGTCTGATCCGCGGTCGAAGTGACCAAACGCTGGGGCTGGGAAATCGCGGGGCCGCGGTTCAGATAGGCCCCAAGACTAGAGGCGACTTTTTGTTACACAGAAGAACGCCAAGGGATTGCAACAGGGTTGCAAGCGGCAATGATTGTCGCCCTCAGTTTACGAAGTCTAGGCTTAACAACAACCGATGGTCTCCCTCGCTTACAGCAGGTGAACGATGCACAAGACCAGCACCCTCATTGCCCGCCCAGGACTCACCCTTTAGCAAGGCAACCTCACCCCGTCCAAGTTGTTCAATATTGGTTTCTGACTTCAAGAGCCCTGAGTGACTGTCCGGTAGACCACCACTGCCAGGACCCAGCTTAGATCGATCCAGCGAGTCATTGGGCACCCATTCGGATCCACATCCCTGGTAGGTGGTTATCATTCGGCAAGGCACTCTGTCCACATGAAACCGTGGACACATGGCCCTAGTTAATACACCCAACCGTAAACCGGTGCGCTTGAGCTCGAAAAGGCTGCAGAACATTTCCACCAGTTCAGCAATGTTATTACTCAAAACACAGTCCGCGGAAGTTCCAAGGGACTCATAAATGGTGGTGACTGCATCATCTGGGGAAAGTATTTTGGATATCTCGAAGGCGGGATTCGCTTTAGCGAATGCGTCAGCGGTGGCAAGTAGCTCACTAGATAATACCCGCCGCCAAATGGCGATGTTTACATTCTCTTTGTAAATATCCGTAAGCACGGTCGGGTCATCACCGAAGGACACGAATCCCGGAGTCGCCGAGGGGTCACGAGTAGTCTCGGGCTGGGTGGCGGGAAAAGGAACCACAACACTCATTCCTCATCCCCCCACGCCGGGAACGGGTCGTTAAGCGTTTTCCAATACGCTTTCCCGCGTAAGACTTCTTCCCCGGTCAACAAGCATTTGTCCAACGCTTGTGTAATTTTTTCTTGATCGAGTCCCTGGCCGATAAACACAAGTTCTTGACGCATATCACCGAATGGTTCTTCCCAGTGTTGTTTGATAAACGCGATGGCATCATGATCAGTGGGCCAGTGTTCCTGTGGCACGGCTTTCCAAAACATACCGGCGAACCCATAGCGGGCAATGCCACCAGCCTGACTCCATTGACCCGCGAACTCCGGACGCGACGCCAGCCAGAAGTACCCTTTGGATCGAATCAACTTACCGTAGCCCTCAGTCTTGTGAAGAAACTGGTGGAACTTTTCTGGGTGAAACGGACGGCGAGCTTGGTAGCTAAAACTACCAATGCCATATTCTTCGGTTTCAGGTACGTGCTCGCCACGCATTTCTTTCAGCCAGCCTGGCGCTTGTTGAGCTCGGGCAAAATCAAACAGGCCGGTACTTAACACCGCATCGGTTTCAACCTCGCCTTTAGCAATAGGAATAATTCGGGCATCAGTATTTAAGGTTTTGAGAATCGCAATGAGGCGATCGATTTCTTCCGCTTTGG
>JBCCFQ010000818.1:0-2193 GCA_039029655.1 Pseudomonadota bacterium
CGCCACAGAAGCTTCGATACCGGGATGCATCTAAATATGGTAGCTAGGCTAAAAATGGAAACCGATCTCCATGATGCACTAGCCAATGACCATTTACGTTTGTACTACCAACCTATTTTCAACATTGAGACCGGCGAGTTGGCTTCTTGCGAAGCTTTGTTGCGTTGGCAACACGAAACCGAAGGGTTGTTAGGTCCCGCAGAGTTTGTGCACCTAGCGGAAGAATCGGGTTTGGCAATCAGTCTAGGTCGGTGGGTGCTGCGACAGGTCTGTAAAGATTTGAGCGCCTGGGAGGCGGTGGGTGTGCATGACCTTCAGGTCAGCATCAATGTATCAGACCGAGAGTTTGCCGCGGCTGATTTTGTGGCATCTGTTGCGAACACACTAGAAGATGCCAAGGTTAATCCGGGACGAATCCAGTTGGAATTAACTGAACGTATGCTGTTAGACAACGACGTTCTCGAATCCCGCACCTTAAAGCGATTAAAGAGCCTTGGTCTGGATATCCTGGTGGATGATTTTGGTACCGGCTATTCATCTCTCAGCCGTCTTCAAAAGTTTCCCATCGACAAAGTCAAAATTGATCGAACCTTCGTCGCAGACATTTCCGACGACGGAGATCGCCGCAATATGGTGGAGATGATATTGACCTTGGCCAGGAGCCTACAGTTGGAAGTGGTGGCGGAAGGTGTTGAAACAGAATCCCAACTTGAGACGTTGCGCGAGATGCGTTGTGACTTTGCTCAAGGGTTTTATCTGGGCATTCCTATGAATGCCCAGAGATTTCTGAATCTTGCGAAGGGCTACGCGGCTAAATAGGCCCAGAGGGCTGTTCCGGCTCTAAGTCAGGTTTAATTTCCGGCTCAGCTGCTGCTTTCTTCCTGGTGGCTTTTTTCTTTGTGGCCCGTTTTTTGCGCACCACCTTCTTTTTGGCTTTGGTGCCAAGTTCGTGGGGCTCAAAATCGTCCACGTCCACAATGTTCATAATCTTGGCGTCGACATCCATAAGATGTTTGGCCTCATCTTTCGTTAGCACCCCAGCTTCCACTGCGGCCTTAACCTGCATATCCAGTCGGGCCTCCAGAATTTTTCCGTCTCTTACTGCTTGTCTTAACTTTCGCTCCAACGGTTCTGCAGCAATGGCCAGCGGCAGTAATTCTTCCAGCAAACCAATGGGGTTTGTCGGTTCTGCCGTGGTGTATAAGCCTTCTGCTAATCGCGCTCTGGATTCCGTGACATTTATCATTAGTTTCGCGACACGGCCTTCTAGCCTATCACTTGGCGCAAAGTAGGTGCGGCCGCGGGGGAACACAAACAGTCTTAGTGCAGCCGCCACCCAACGATTTGGAAAGTTTCGCATCAAGCCGTGTAGTTGTTCTTGAGCTTGATACAAAAGATGACGACATCCCCACTCCACAAGAGGGAGATCTTCTTCTTTACGGCCCTGTTCCTCCCAATGTTTCAATGTGGCGGAGGCTAAGTACATGTAACTCAATATGTCTCCCAGTCTGGCTGAGATACCTTCCTTTTTCTTCAACGCTCCACCAAGGGTTAGCATAGCCGCATCAGCGACAAGGGCGAACGCAGCACAAAATCGATCGATGTGTTGGTAGTAACGACGGGTAGGCCCACGCATTGGGACGTTGTCAAAGCGGGCAAAGGTTAGCGCCAATACAAAAGACCGCGCAGCATTTTGAATCACGTGACCAATGTGTCCAAACAACGCTTGATCAAAGTCGTCTAACGCCTGCATTGGATCAGGATTGTTCGCGGCTTCAATTTCCTTTAAGACGTAAGGGTGACAGCGCATCGCACCTTGACCAAAGATAATCATACTGCGTGTCAGGATATTCGCTCCCTCTACAGTGATGGCTACCGGAACCGCTTGGTAGCCACGTGCCAGGTAATTTTTTGGTCCAAGCATAATGCCCTTGCCGCCGTGTACATCCATGGCATCGTTGGCACAGACTCTACCCATTTCGGTCAGGTGATACTTCACGATGGCCGAAGGTACGGAAGGTACTTCTCCCAAATCGATGGCGCCGGCAGTCATTTTTCGGGCACCGTCCATGATGTAGGCGAGACCCGAGATCCGTGCAATGCGCTCCACAATTCCTTCAAAGCGCCCGATGGGCATATTGAATTGATGACGAATACGAGAATAGGCGCCGGTGGGCAAACAATTGCCAACCG
>JBCCFQ010000819.1:0-2193 GCA_039029655.1 Pseudomonadota bacterium
CAGTTGTCGTGGCGAATCACGTGACATGCAGAGTTGCATCTGAAGAAGACTGGAAGGCTCTTAGCAACCATGCTACTTTTATACTGCCGCCGACATCATCATCGTCGCCTGTAAAACCGACCCGTCCGAGGGATCGAAAGGTGTTTCTCTGATCGCAGTTGAAACCGAGGACGCCGAAGGCTTCACCCGCGGCCGCAACCTCGACAAGGTTGGCCTCAAGGCCGCCGATACATCCGAGCTGTTCTTCGACAACGTCGCGTTAAAGGCACCAGGGCTGTCGCAAAAGGTGACTTCACCACGCGTTTACCCATGCCCACACGAGATGAGATTGGTTTTTTGGTGAACTCTTTTAACGCAATGACTAATCGTTTGGCCAAAGCACAGTCCCAGGCAGAGCTTAGCCAGGCGCAAGTAGAGAGTGAGCGAGCCAATTTGGCCATTATCTTGGCGCGCTTGTCTACCGGTGTTATCGCCCTGGAGCATAGTGGAAAACTCCGCAACGCAAATCAGGCCGCCAGCGCAATTCTTGGCATTGATTTAGAGCGTGGGCTTGGAACAGACCTAAGCGACTTGTCATCTGAGAGTCCATTGCTAGAGCAATTCATGGCCGCTTGCAACGAACATCTATCCCAAGGTGAATCTGATTGGCGAGAGCAAATTACCCTTAGGGGCGACCTCGGACGCCGGGTGCTGGTATGTGCGTGTTCGGCGCTCCCCAGTGAGACAGAGGAGTTACCAGGTTTCGTCGTCGTTTTTGACGACATTACGGCACTCATGCAGGCACAAAGAGATGCTGCATGGGGAGAAGTGGCGCGGCGTTTGGCCCATGAAATCAAAAACCCCCTGACACCGATTCAATTGTCCGCTGAGCGGTTGCGTAAAAAGTACTTACAAAGCATGGAGCCAGATGACGCACGTTTTCTGGATCGTTCCACCCACACCATTGTTCAGCAAGTTGAAGCCATGAAGGAAATGGTCAATGCCTTCAGTGAGTATGCCCGAGCTCCAGATATGGAATTGGTCAGAGTGGACTTGAACAAATTGCTGATGGAAGTCTCGGATTTATATCGGGTTCAGGACAGTGGCATTAAACTAACCATTGATACTGATGATGATTTGCAAGGGATCCAGGCGGACCCGGGACGGGTCCGGCAGGTGATACACAATTTGATACGCAATGCGTTTGATGCCTTAGAGGGTTATACGGAAGGAGAAATCAAGGTGACCACCAAGCTGTTGGTAGATGCAAACCAACGGTTGGCGGAGCTTAAGGTCATAGACAATGGACCTGGATTTCCCCCAGATCTGATCGAACAGGTCTTTGACCCTTACGTCACGAGCAAGCCCAAGGGTACCGGTTTAGGGTTGGCTATCGTAAAAAAATTGGTCGAAGAGCACGGTGGCCGAATATTTGCCGAGAATCGCCGGGAACAGGGGGCACAAGTAACCATACAATTACCCCTTGATGAGCAGGCGAGGGTATCGGCTTTGTCCTCCGCCTCAAATAGTGAACCACGGAGAAAACGCGCATGAGAGCCCTGAAGATTCTGGTTGTCGATGACGAATCGGGCATATTTGAGTATTTCACACACCTCATATTGATCTCTTTCCTGCTGATACAATGAAGCCAGCTTACTCCGCCTTCTCGCTATATTTACTGACTTGGTGTCTTTCTCATAATTTTTCTTATATGCATCCATGCTACAGGAGAATATGATGCAATCATGGCACATGATTCTATAAAATGAGTGTAATGACTGTTTGCTAAAGTTTGACAGTAGATGTGCAAGCAAACGGCAGATATAGTGTTTGATAACAACTACTAACCAACCACCTGCAGTCAGAAAAGCCAAAGATTGGTTACAAAGAGACTTACTGCGTTGCATATTTGGTATTAGCAATAACAAAGCACCTGTTTTGGAAAGTCGCTTTAGATGTCCAGGTGGCATCTTTAGAGGATGCTACTTCAGCATTGTGAAAATAGCGTGCTGTGTCCTGCCAGCTATCACGAACATCGTTTTCTTGGGTGCGGCGACGTACTATAGCTGCCTCATAGATGTTCTTCCTTGTTGTGTAAATACTGGGCATGTGAGGCAGGGCCATGGTAATACCTGCCAAAGCAGTCAAAAATGCCGATCAGACAGTTAACATGAGACTAAGTAGTGGCTTATTAAATGTTGTCTATCCTGTGTC
>JBCCFQ010000820.1:0-2182 GCA_039029655.1 Pseudomonadota bacterium
ATTCCAGTTCTGATCGCCAGCAACGGCCAGCTTGGTACGGTTTCCTCATCAAAACGCTACAAAGAGGACATCAATGACATGGCGGAGTTGAGTGATCGTTTGCGTGAGCTGCGACCAGTGACTTTCCGATATAAAAAGGCTTTTGAGAATGGTGAGAAGCCGGTGCAGTTCGGACTAATCGCTGAAGAAGTGGCCGATGTTTTTCCGGAGTTGGTGGTTTACAACGAGGAAGGTACCCCGGAAACCGTAAAGTACCATTTGTTGGCCACAATTCTATTGAATGAGTTCCAAAAGGAGAATGCAGAGGTCAGCAAGCTGAAACAAAAAATTCGAGAACAGCAGGCGGCAATTCGGCACCTGAGTGAAACCAATAAGAAAGTAGCAACGCTTAACGCCCGGTTGAGGGAGTTGGAACAAGTGACCGCAATTTTGGTGCAGAGCCAAATGGAATCCACGACCACGGCGGAAACCATAACGGCAGGTGTCAAATAGCAGCTCAGGTATGAAGGCGAAGCGTGAGTCGAGTCGGCGTTTCAAATACGCCGACTCTGCTCCCACTTTTTTGCAAGACTGGTGGAGGTGGCCGGAATCGAACCGGCGTCCGAAAGTCCTCCGCCTCAAGATCTACATGCTTATTCCATCTTTAATCTTACCGTGGGCTACCCGATGGGCAGGGAAAACCTACGGCCAGTTTAGATTAAGTTTTTAACGCCGCTATCCTAAACAAATATCGATCGCGATCTTGTGTAGATGACCCCCGGTTCCAGGCGCACAAGCACACACTGGGCGGAGGACACTAAAACAGGTTTTTAAGCTGCTAGTGCGTAGTTGTCGTCGTTGGCAACTAAATAGTTTGCAGGTGGTTTTACGAGGTGAACTGCCCCTCGGCATGCCCTTGAAGTTTCGCGACCCTCGTCGAAGCCATGTCACCCCCAGGAACAGTCATTATGAGGGCTTTTGGGTCATATTCAAGCTAACTGGTTGTATTTTGGTGAATGGTTTATTCCGCAGAGCGATTTTTTGCGGAATTGACCCAATATGACCGTCTTTGCCGCCTTCCCTGGTGAGAGCTTTCTAGGAGTGCATTTGTGAAAGAGAATCAAAAATTAGTAGCAGTTATCGCGTTTACCTTGATTTGGTCCGCTGAGGTTTACTCACAAGACGAACGTCCCGCGAACACTTACGGCCATGAATACCGTTATGCTGCGCTTGAGAGCGGTTTGCCTATGGAATATCAAGGCGACGGGTTTCGCTTTGTCATTGATTCCGTCGACTCCAGTTGTTCAGAAGCCAGGGGCACGGTGAGTGCATCAAACGGCATGGCCATGAAATACAGTATGCAGCTGCAGCCCAATGGGGAATCCGGGATTGGTGAGGTGCGTACAGCCAGTGGGTTCAAGTCTCTGCAGGCGTGGAATCGAGGTTCAGGCAAGGCGGACGTGGTGTTTGACGGGGAACGTTACTCGCTACAAGAGCAAAACCTATTGAGACGAAGCGCCCATTCGAAGCGTCGCCAATCGTCGGATGACGTGCACAAAAAAGTGATGGCCATGATGACGATTGGAGACGAAGTCGAAGACGTTGATGAACGCGCGAAGCAACCAGAGAGTGCGCCGGCGACGCCAAGTCCTAGCGCAACGGACCAGGAGTCCCAGGAAATCAAAAGACAGATGCAGGAAATGATGAACAATATGAAGGCTCAGGAGGAGCAAAACCGGGAGTCGATGCGCAAAGTGACAGAGATGGCACGGGCTATGAGAGCTGGTGATGCGCAGCGGCTTTCCTCGTCTTGGTGTATATCGCCCAGGCATTAAGTAGGGTTCAACAAGACACACGTGTTCGAGGCCGCCAGGCAAATTGATCCTTTTCGCTGAGTGTTGACGCCTTTCCTAGTTACAAGGTTAAGGGAGTTAGCGTCATGGAAAAACTTCGCGTATTGGCTTTTCTTGTGATTCTTGGAATTTGTATTAGCCACGCCTTGGTGTCCCAAGAGGCTGATGCTGCTGCCTCAGAACCCGTTACGCTAAAACAACAAAAGCTCGGTTGGACCCATACCTTGCTGGTACCAAAGGGGTGGAAAGTGGAGGGCGGTGGTTGGCAGCCACCACCTCAAGCCCACAGTTGGATCCCCAGTCGCAATATTGTGGTGATGGCCCCGGATGGCACCACGGTTCACTTCAAA
>JBCCFQ010000821.1:0-2179 GCA_039029655.1 Pseudomonadota bacterium
ATGAACAACTGTGGCTAAACCACAAATTCCTTCGCTACCAAAAATCGATGATAGCTTGTCGTACTACACCAATGATGGTGCAGTTGCCGTTGATCGGTATTGCAGGGTATTGCGGGTTCAAAGGTTTTAGATACTTCTGTTCACCATCAATAACCAACTGCTTAAAGGTTGCTTCTTTCGAATCATCCAAACGCGCAACAACCAATGAACCTGATGAATAAGGTAACTCAGGATCAACAACGATCACTGCTCCCTCAGGTATGGATTTTTTTCCGCTTGGATTTTCCATACTGTCGCCTTTTACGCGAAGTGCGAAACAACCCTCATGTGCTTTCCCAGTGACTTCACGCCACTCCTCAGCATCTTCATGGGCAAATCCCTCCGCTATTTCAGTCCAATCACCGGCCTGAACCCAGTTAATGAGAGGAATTCTTCCCTTAATATCAGGCCCGACTTCTACATTACCGACCCCCAAGCCAATCTCGCCATCACCTGTGGCGAGCCAATGAGCATTCACGCGAAGCGCCTCCGCGATCTGCATGGTGTAACGAGACCTAGCCGATTTACCAGAGCAAATCTGGCTGATCGACTGCTGTTTGATACCAATGCGACGAGCCAACTCAGACTGAGTCACCCCAGTAAGCTGCAAGGCATGGTTTAGTCGTTCGGATAAAGTTTTCATAAGCCCGTATTCTACAAATAAAACTGTAGCCTTTCAACAATTTTAACTGTTGACTTATCTACAGTTTAAACTGTAACATTCAATCTTGTAACAGTTATTATTGTAACAGGAGACGGTATGGAAGTGTTCAACACGACACAAAAACATCTCCGCCGTGCCATTGACTTGGTCGGCGGGCAATCAGCATTAGCACGAGCCATCAACTCAAAACAGCAAAACGTCTGGTTTTGGTTGAATAAATCAGGGCGTGTTCCCGCTGAATTCGTTTTACCCATCGAACAAGCTACGCAAGGACAGGTAACCCGATCTCAGTTAAGACCGGACATCTACCCCGAATGCCCAAGCGAGCTGAAAGCCAGTAACCAGTAGGATTAAGGGCAAGTAATGGTCAGCATTTTACGTAAACACAGAAGCGAGTACCTCCATGCGTGATTATGGCAAGGTCTATACCCGCTTTTGGCTAAAGCAAAACGTTTTGTCCTGGAGTGACTCTGCGAAGTTGCTAGGACTGTATTTGCTTACATGCCCACATTGTAATTTGCTTGGCTGCTTTCGACTGCCGATTGGTTACGTTGCTTCTGACTTGAACTGGGATGAGCAACAGGTTGCCAAGGCGTTAAGTGAGTTAGAACAAGATCAGTTCCTGATTCGTTGCGAGGGATCTGGTTGGACTTTGATTCGAAGCTTTCTGAAGCACAACCCAATCGAAAACCCAAACCAAGGTAAGGCAGCCTTTCGGTTGCTTAAAGATGTACCTGCCGACTTCGTTGGTATGGCATCGCTTTTGAAATCTCTTGCCGCTTTTCAAGCTCGGCTACCAGAAGAATTTTCATCATTGTTTATGCCTGATGGCAACCCGGTAAGGGACTCTCAACGGTCGGATGACTCTGAGAGAAGCAATAAACCAACAGTTAAAACTGTTGACCACATACAGTTTGAAGACTTCTGGGATGTACAAATACGCAAAGAAAAAAAAGCGAAAGCCAAAGAAGAATGGCTTCGCATGGGCCTCAATGAAGACCATGAACTCGCCTTGGAAGTCCTAACACGCTGGAAAGAGCAACGAGACAACCGATTGCAGTATCAAGATCGGACTAAGACCCCTATGCCACATAACTGGCTTTTAAACCGGCAATGGGAAGACGAGTACGTTCGCATTGATGAAGTACAGCAATCATCGACGAGCCTAAAGGGCAGCAATCACCAATTGAATATTGAAGAAAGCAATCGCCGCATTGCTGAAAGCTGGGCCGGACCAGGTATTCGGGAGGTTCGTTCAAGTGCAGGAGGTTGATAAACGCGAGTTTGCTGAAGTTTGGGGAGCAGCTTGGGCCATGTATGGCAAAAGCGTATCACCACAATTGCTATCCATCGCATTTGAAGCCCTTCGTGCTTATAGCATTGAAGAAGTGCGAATCGGTCTGACTCGGCATATTCAATCACCGGATACTGGGCAATTTTTTCCAAAGCCCGCTGACGTCATCAAGCATATCGATG
>JBCCFQ010000822.1:0-2178 GCA_039029655.1 Pseudomonadota bacterium
CAGAGTGGGCGACCAAGGGCATGGTCTCAGTGTACCTCGCATGAATGGCATCGGATAGCACATTCAGGGCATACGATAAAAAAAGGCCCGCCGACGGCGGGCCTTTAACTGCGGGCCGGGGTAAGTTAGGGAGACGCTGATTTGCCCGCGACAAAAACGTTTGCTTGAAGCTCAGATCCAATATCCGTGTTCCGACGGATGATTTCAGACAGCGTTGTGGACTCCACCATCCGCAAATCTCGCCCACTCAAGGTTCTCTGGTACCAGTAACGATCACCATCTCTTAAGACTTGAAACTGTCTGGCCACGATGTGATGGAATAGCTCACCTAGCGATGAGCCGCTCACAGGAGTCTCGGCCAGGCCACCTACCCACAGATCAATGTCGTCGACACTGTCATAGACCGATGCGAGGCGATCCTGGACTTCCAAGTCCGAAGTGATTTCGGAAAACGCAGATATCCTCTCCAACCCCAATTCGACTCGGGCCTGGTTATAACCAGGTAGACCGTGGTCCCGGCCTCGCTGGATGTTGAGGGACGCAAGATCGAATCCTCCGGAGCCCGGTTCACCGAACAAGAAGTTGCGAACATCATCGATAACCATCAGGTCCACGTTCTGGCAGACCTGGTTGGCAAGACCTCTGAACAGAGCCTCCAAGCTTCCTTCCTCTTGTAACAGGCTAGGTGAAAAGAAAGCGTCTCTAAGGGAGAGATGGCCAGATGGATGGGGGTTTAGTTGGGTATCCAGCCTCAAGATTTGCGGGCTAAGCATGCTATGACCCAACCGGTAAGCGGCAGTTGAAAAAACATTTGCCACGCTGGCATCCAGTTGTGGATTGTATCCTTGATAGCGTGGTATGGCTCCCGGGCCTAACAAGGTAGGTAAGAATTCGTGGTAGGTTATTTTCTGCATTTGGGCACCGACAATGCGTCGTGCCCTTTGATAGATTTCTTCACCGCCTAGGTTTCTGTTGCGTTGCCGAATTGATCTTGCAAGACGATTGTGCTCGCGAACAAATAAGGTATGCATGGCTGTAAGACCGATTTGTTCATTTGCTCTGACGTCTCCCGCCACAAACAAGTTTGGATTCGTCCCGCCGGCATTGGGGAGGCCGGCTTGATTAAAGGGTAGTAGATTTCCCGGAGAGGTTAACAATTCTCCGCTGCCGTCGTTTGTTCGCAAAGCTATGGCCCGATCAGAAGTGGAGCCATACACATTGGACGCGTCAATCCAGCCCGTTATCTCATTAATTTGTTGTCTTGGGTTTACCACTTCGATACCAGTGTCTTGGTCGTAGAGGGACCGATTAAATGGAATCGTGATGTCGCCAAGGTGTTGGGGATCAAAATGCGGGTCGCCCAAGGGAACCGGGATTGGCGCGGGTTCTGCCGGCTCGATGCCGTCGGTGAGATCAATGTCGTGATCGAGAAATTGTCCCCATTGCCATAGATAGTCACTTGCTCGGCGGGGGTGCGGTAGGTTCTCTCTTTGCGCATTCAGCGCGTTACTAACGAGTCGTGGACTGGGACGCGGAAAGCCTGCGAGCTGTTCAATCAGATCTGAGTAGTCCGACGAAACCCAACGCGCCAACTGAGCGTGGGAGGTGTTCATCAGTGGTGACAACGTGTTGTTCCCGCTACCGTCAAAGGTGCGAAAGCGCCTTGTTCTTCGGCGTTGTTCGGGTGGGTTATTGGAATTTTTGTCGCGATCGATGCCGCGTACCGGTGACACTGGGTTTGATGTACTTGAGTCCTCTTGATTAGCTGATTGTGATCTATCTCTTGAGTTCTGGGCCAGGCTGGGTGCTGTCAACACAACCGTTGCCATAAAAACCCAAAGGCATCCAAATTCAAGTCTGAGCATTGTGATTTCTCCGTGTGTGGGCTGACTTTCATCTGGCTAACGCTCAGCATAGTCGCCGGACGACAGGCAATTGAGGAGAAAATGTGAAGATCGACGAGAGTTTGGGAGAAGTCTGATACTTATGTTGTGGTATCAAGAAGTTAAGATTTGTTTCGGTGGTATTCTTGACCGATGAATGTCCCTATTTGGCAGAGATTGTTTTTTTGGTTCTTACTTGTAAGCGTAGCGGTGGTTTCTGTGGCCTTGGCCATGACGCGTTGGACGTTTAATCAAGGATTCGAGGACTACCTAAACCAAGCTGCCATTGATGCGG
>JBCCFQ010000823.1:0-2176 GCA_039029655.1 Pseudomonadota bacterium
ACTACTGCCCGCACCCAACGGCGAGCGTATTGATTTTGATGCCTACCTGGGCGATCCAAATTTCAATCGCTTCGACACCAAAACCACTGCGATCACGCTACTGGCCGATCACACCTTTAGCGGTCACTGGCGCGGAGAACTCACTGCGCGCTACACCGATGGAGAGGCTGACTATCAGCAGGCGTGGCCATCCTTTGTGGTCTTCCCCAATCGTTATGTATTTAATCCAGACGGCACGTTATACAAGGATGGAACCGTGCCGCGAGAATGGTTTCGGGGTGATGCCACCTCCGAGCAGTGGGCGGCGGATGTGCGCCTGCATGGTTCATTTACAACGGGGCCACTAGAGCACCAACTTATGATCGGCACCCAATATCAGGACGTCACCAACAGTGATGAGGGCTTCAATGTATTTGCCTACGGCTATGACTTTTTTACCGGTCAGCCCAATGACACAGTCGGAGATACGTTTTGGATTAATGTGTTCGACCCGCAATACGGCGTTGTGCCTACCATTGAAGAACTGGGTCCTGTGGTGCAAGACCCGGACAGCAAAAGTAAAGATTTTGGCATTTATATCAGCGATCAAATCAGTATAGAAAACTGGAACATCACGCTTGGACTGCGCTACGACGATACTGAAACCGATGCAGGCGCCGGCAAGCAAAGCGATGATGAAGTGAGCGCCGGTGTCGGCGTGCTGTATTACTTTGATAATGGGATCGCCCCCTACATCAGTTACTCCGAATCCTTCGAACCCGTTATTGGCGACAATGGGCTGGGCGAGCCACTCAAACCTCAAAAAGGCGAGCAACTGGAAATTGGCTTAAAGTACGAGCCAGTCAATTTTCCAGCTTTAATCACAATTGCGTGGTTTGACTTAGAAGAGTCCAACTTACCTGACCCACAAGCTCTACCTGGTTTATTTGAACAACAGTCTGGCAAGACCAAAATTACCGGCGCAGAGTTTGAAGCGTTGATGCGCCTGGGCGACTTTACAGTCGAATTGAACGCAAGCACCCTGGACACAGAAAATCCAGACGGCTTCAAGCTGGCGAGCGTACCAGAGGATCAGGCCTCAGGCTGGTTGGGATGGCGGCCGCAAGGCACGTTCGAGGGCTTCAAAGCCGGTGCAGGGGTGCGCTATAACAGCAGTTCTCAAAACGGAATTGATACTTTGAAAACACCCTCCTACACCGTGGGTGATGCCATGATCGGCTGGGAGTTCAACGACTGGGATTTGCAACTCAACGTGCGCAATATCACTGACAAAGAGTTCTATGCTACATGCCTGGCGCGTGGGGATTGCTTCGTGGGCAAATCCAGGACAATCGTGGCCAGCGTGAAGTATGTGATTGAATAGTGCCCCTCCCAACTTTCCAAACCCCGCTGCGGAGAGTAGCAAATCTCTGAACCTGCATGGTGTGCTTGAACGTCAGGTAGTGCCAAGTGGTATCTCAGGCGAACCGCAAACGAGTGAATGGCACCTCTGAGCATTGAAGGTCCGAGGAGTTCGCAATGTCCCAATCACCTTTCACAAATCTAGATGTGGCCGCGTTGGTGCTGCGTTTGGCTCTCTCCACGCCCCGCCCCTGGACTTTTTGTTGAACCTAAACTCCGCGCAAGTGTCTGCTTTTATATCCAACATGCCCACAGCCAATGCCTTTAGGCTATGGGTAGTGAAAAAACGACACACTAGGTAGGGCAACAATGGCTATTCCTCCGGCGGCGCCAAAGCCGCCTACGACTTCATTTCGTGCACTGTTGCTTGCGCTTGTTTGTTTGGCTCTAATCGCCACGACTCCGGCAGCTTACCTTGCCGCTGCTGTAGACGCCGAGGGGCCCCGTTCGAAGCCGATGACCGAGGATGTTTCCACTCAACTGGGCTCAGACTTTTTTATCAATCTACTTACGCTATCCGATTCTCAAGCGATCAAAACAGCATTCGAGCAAATTGAACAGCAATGGGACAGTAGCTACATCCCCATGCTGATTGAAGTCAGCATCTTCGCTGGCAGCGACTACACCTCCGATAGCGTGTTCGCCACATTAGCAAAAATGACGGGCAAGCAGTTTGGCCCCCATACCCGCATTTGGCAGGACTGGCTGTGGAATCGTACAGAAATCATTAGCCCCGATTACGTCGAGTTTAAAGCGGATTTATATCGTCAGATCG
>JBCCFQ010000824.1:0-2171 GCA_039029655.1 Pseudomonadota bacterium
CCACCCGGAGCCCCTCGCGCCCCTGCGCGCTCAGGCCGTCCACTTGGGGTCGATCCAGACCGAAGCCCTGGTGGCCACGCAGCCACAGTCGTTGCAACTACCCCCTAGTGGGACTTTTGAGCTCTATAGGGTAGGAGACGCGATGTCGAGTCGTGACGTTCACAGCGCTATGCTAGACGCTTATCGCTTGTCGGTCTGCTTGTAATAACTGGATTGAGCAGAGTGTTATCGCGGTTGGATTAGCACAAGCCGTTATCGACACAGGTGCCGGTCATGGTCCACTGAATCGGGGCGCTAACGCCGCTAGGGGTCAAAATGATGGTTTCCGCGCCATTGCCTATGCTGGCCGCGGCAGTTCCGGTGATTACACCGTTGGTCATCGAAACGCTGGCAATTTCACCGCTGGCACCGACGGCACTGGGCATGCCCAGTGCTCCTGAGTCAGCCTGTGCTGGCGCTGTGATACGTCCGGTTTGAGCGGCCACTTCAAAAGCGGTTTTAAACGGTCGCGTTGCCACGACCACCTCAGTGAACCGCGAGCGGAAGTTGTAAGTCTGGTATTGCGGCACCGCTATTGAGGCGAGAATGCCGATGATTGCGATCACAATCATCAATTCGATCAATGTAAACCCGGAAACCGACTTCTTCACAGCGAGCCCCTTTGTTGTTTGCTGGCAGACATTGGATTAAGAAATCCTTGTCATCCGGGGTCTTATCGGCAAAAACGGAGAAAACTTGCGCACGGGTGTCCGCTAATCGACAGGCGTGTGGGCAATCGGGATAAACGGTGATACAAAAGTGGGTAACCACCCCCAATGCAGCCGCATCGGGGGTGGTTAGTGTAGAGGAAGCTACATATTGGGGTAGTTTGGGCCGCCGCCGCCCTCGGGTACTACCCAGGTAATATTCTGACTGGGGTCTTTAATATCACAGGTTTTGCAGTGGACACAGTTTTGCGCATTGATCTGAAAGCGCGGATTGCCAGCTTCGTCATCCACAATCTCATAAACGCCTGCCGGGCAATAACGCTGTGCAGGTTCCGCCCACTTCGGTAAGTTGACCGACAAAGGCACTTCAGGGTTGCCCAGTTGCAAATGCACTGGCTGGTTTTCTTCATGGTTGGTGCTTGAGAGAAACACCGACGAGGTGCGGTCAAAACTGAGTTCGCCATCGGGCTTGGGGTAGTCGATTGGCTTGCTTTGTTGAGCGCTCTCTAGAGCGTCGTGATCTTTACCCGTTTCGCGAAAATTGAACGGCAGGTTGCCTCCTAGAATATTGTGCTCCAACCAGGTAATACCGGCGCCAATGATCGTGCCAAACTTGTGGATGACACCGACGAAGTTCCGTGATTTTTTGAGGTCGTTGCTGATCCAGCTGTTGTTGAAGTTTTCCGCGTATTGGGTGAGATCCTTGCCACCTTCGTCGCCATCAGTTAACACCTGAAAGAGGGTTTCGGCGGCGATCATGCCGCTTTTCATTGCGGTGTGGTTGCCCTTAATCTTAACGGCGTTCATGGTGCCGGCGTTACAGCCTACCAACAGGCCGCCCGGGAAACTCATTTTAGGTAGCGAATACAAGCCGCCCTTTGCAAGCGCTCGAGCGCCATAAGCCACCCGCGTTCCGCCCTTCAGATACTTTGCAGTTTCGGGATGGTGTTTAAACCGTTGAAATTCCTCAAAGGGAAACAAGTGCGGGTTGCTGTAATTGAGATCGGTAATCAATCCGACGAACACCTGGTTGTTCTCGGCGTGGTACAAAAACGCACCGCCCGTCGCACCGCCTTCGCTCAACGGCCATCCCGTGCCGTGGACAACCAAGCCTTCTTTGTGTTGTTCACTGGGAATATCCCAAATTTCTTTGATACCTATGCCGTAGTGTTGTGGGTCGGTGTCTTGGTTCAAGCCAAATTTTTCGATCAACTGCTTGCCCAGATGCCCTCGACAGCCCTCGCTGAAGACCGTGTACTTGGCGTGCAATTCCATGCCAGGCTCGAAACTGTCCTTGGGTTCGCCATCTGGACACGCTGTCATTCAGCAACAGATTGAGCGTTCCCCAGGCACCGCGCAGATGCGCCGCGGCCAGAATGCCGGTCAATGACAAGGTCACCGTGACCTGCTGGCCGTTGTCCATATAGGTGCGGGTTGTGCCGATATAGTCGTCCAGGGTGCGGC
>JBCCFQ010000825.1:0-2170 GCA_039029655.1 Pseudomonadota bacterium
CTGCAGGTAAGGATAGAACAGGCTTTGCCTGCAGTACAGTGGACTAGCGCAGGTTTTTCATTATGCTCAAGTAGCAAGTCAAACAGTTCGGCATAGCGATGAGTATGTTCAGTCACTAAATCGCGGTTAATTGACTGCATAAAATCAGCAACCAACTCTAGTGTCATCCCGCCTTCCGAAATTTTGGCTTGAAACCCTGTCGCGCTACCTGGCCAAACATCCATGAGATGAATATTGGGTTCAATAATATCCTTTAGGCGTGTTGGGCTGTCTTTACGCTCATCTGACATACGAAAATCAACAATGAGTGAAAGCCCTAAGCTTTGTAGATAAGCGTGTTCGTCTTCAGTCAAGTCGGCCAGATGGCCCGAACGATAAAGGCGCCCCCACCGTAATTGACGGCCATCTTTGGTGCGATAACCACCAATATCACGAAAGTTTTGAATATTAGGCAGGGATAAGCGGCGTTCACCCGCGATCCAAGATTCGCCATTAGGTGATTGCAATTGAAAATAATGCCGCTGTGTTGCGGGCAGATTATCTATGCTGGCCTGTGTGTCGGTTGTTTTCAGAAGGGCTGAATTAGTGTCTATAGCATCAGGTGTTGTTCCTGCATAAACAGAAATTTCAGCAGGGGCTGTAAACTCCCAGGAAAGTTGATAAGTGCCACCTTCCTGACGTTCGACATGGATGTTTTCAGGTTTAATACTCATTGCGATAAATAGAAGTGAATGAACTTTCCAGCATATCAGAAAGCTATGACATAACTATTATGCATTGGTCGAACGTGAGAAAGTCGCGGACTGGATGTCTACAGTCCATAGGCAACGTGAGATGTCCCACGCAGACTTTAAGTTTAAATTCTTGTAACTACTCAGCTGGGGCAGCTCCGCTAAGAACGCAGAGCTTTTAAAGCTTATGAGTTTTCTGTGTGCTCCCGGAAGGCCGTCCCGTGCCTTCGCGAGAGACAAATAAAGCCTATCATCTTCACCAGGTTGAATAGTTATAAACTCTTTTAATCTGCGATCATCTGCGTAATCTGCGGATTCTTTACTCATAAGTAGGCAATTACTTTTAGTTTGGTTTTAATTCACCGATACGATCAGGTATTGGTGATACCATCCCCGCAGCCGGACTCTCGACGCGGCCATAAGCATTCCATATCTTGAATCCTAGGCGCGCTTTAAGTTTGTCGGAAAAAGTTTCCCACAACTCAGGATCAATGCCGATGGTTTGGTTTTCTTGCTGCCTAAACTGGGGTGAGCAAAATGTAGTAAGTACACCGAGTCGATCCTCCCCGCCGGTATTTGCCCCAGTGCCATGCCATAAGCGTCCATCAAATACCATGGCTGAACCTGCCGGTGCAGTGGGTTGAACAATGGGATAGTGACTTTGGTTTTCAGGGTGCGGATGCGCCCCAGATAAATGGGAGCGTGGTACGAACTCGGTAGCACCATTCTCAACTGAAAAATCGCTCAGCATCCACATGATATTGCTGACCACGGGCGGAGAGATGCCTAAAGTAGACTCAGGGTCGACAAATTCACCGACAGGATTGCGAGAAATCTCCGAAGCACGTTGATAATCACTGCCTGGCTTGATTGGCTGAGGCATCCACCATTGATCGGTATGTAGGCCCATGCGCACCCCACCCGCTTTGGCAATGTTGGCCGACATCGTAGACAAGATAAACTCATTGCCCAGGATATGACCGACAAGTTCATCGGCTAATGGGTGAACAATCATATCGCGGAAACAGGGACCTTTGTTTGCCAGCATCCATAAGCGCTGATTAACGCCACCAGACGCCTCCGTAAACGCGTTTTCCATCACCTTGCCGTAATCGTCGACGACTCGCTGATTTGGCCCGCCATCCCGAAACGAAAGACCGCGCTGATTTTCAGCAGTCGCTTGTTCAAGCAGGCGAGTGCGCGCAGTTTCTACTTCAGCGGGGCTGAGTGCATCCGCAATTAGGCAATAGCCGAACATGTCCAGATCGGCCTTGGCGTGGTTTAGATCTTTGGTAAGTGTTGGTAGTGTTTCGGCTGCTTGGTTCATGTGTCTCCTCCTGTAACAAGTTTTTAATCGTAGTATTATGCCGGTAGAGGTTTCCGAATGTGAAGTATTTCAATGCACTCTCAAATCATAACGTATGAGTAATGCCCCTAAA
>JBCCFQ010000826.1:0-2166 GCA_039029655.1 Pseudomonadota bacterium
CGAAGAACTCCTACTAGTAGCGGTAACAAATTAATGGCGCGCAAGCGACGACAATTCAACGCCTTTAGTCTGTCATTCCTCGACATCATGTCCTGTGGCTTTGGCGCCGTCGTGCTTTTGTTCATGATTATTAATCACGGTACTCAATCCCACACCCAAGAGATCAACAAAACTCGTTTGGCTGAAGCAAAGCGGTTGAGCGAACAGGTTTTGGAAGGCAAACGCGAGTTGGTGAGGATTCAGAACGCCCTTAAACAAGCCGAGGACGAGCTCAAGGTCAGCACCGGCGATGCCCAAATAGTTATCGAGAGCATTGCAGAAGTGGAGCTGGCCATGTCAGATCTGGAGAAAACAACCTTGGCCAAGCAAGAGTCGGTTGAAAAGCTGAAATCCGACTTACAAGTGCAAGAGGATGAAGCAGCACGATTGCGGGGATCGGTGGAGTCTTTCGATAATGAAGGGGAAGCCCTGCGGAGCTTCGCCGGCGACGGAAATCGACAATACCTCACGGGCTTAAGAATGGGCGGTCGACACATTCTGGTGTTGCTAGACGCATCCGCCAGCATGCTGGATGACACCATCGTTAACATTATTCGGCGACGAAACTTACCCGACTATCAAAAGCTTCAGTCAGAAAAATGGCAGCGTGCAGTTCGGACTGTTGATTGGTTGGCAACCCAGATCCCCAAGACAAGTAAGTTTCAAATGTACACCTTCAACACCGAGGCGAAGCCATTACTCCGAGGGACTGAGGGCGAATGGTTAGAAACAGAGCGAGGCAAACACTTAAATGCCGCCATTGATAACTTAAGCAAAGTCATTCCCGACGGCGGAACCAGTCTGCACGCCGCCTGGGACGCGATTCTCGAGATGGACCCCATGCCAGATAATGTGTTCCTCATCGTCGACGGCTTGCCTACACAGGATAGAGAAAAACGTAAAGGCGGATCTGTATCCGCACGAGATCGGGCAAAGCTGTTTAACGATGCCTTAGGCGAAATGCCAGGACCATTTCCCATCAATATCATTCTATTCCCCATGGAAGGTGACCCTGGTGCTTCAGCCTCGTACTGGCGCATGGCGATTCAAAGCGGTGGTTCTTACATGGCGCCGTCGGCGGACTGGCCCTAAGAGGAAGGACAATGCGAAAACGAGTAAGAAGAGAAGTCGAAGCCATGAGTTTATCGTTTTTGGACACCATAGCTTGCGGCTTTGGGGCCATTATTTTGCTGTTGGTTATTACCAAAGTGTTTGAACC
The DNA here is from genome assembly GCA_039029655.1 of Pseudomonadota bacterium. Classification (GTDB taxonomy): domain Bacteria; phylum Pseudomonadota; class Gammaproteobacteria; order Steroidobacterales; family JBCCFQ01; genus JBCCFQ01. The sequence continues at coordinate 1,259 of JBCCFQ010000826.1, forward strand.
TATCGTCTTGGAAGAAACCGAAGAAGAACTGGATGGCACGGTGGCCAAACTCCAAGAAGAGCTGTATGAAATTATTGGCGAAACCAAAACATTCCGTCGTGATCTGATTGTCAAACAGGATCAGGTATCGGCACAAAAGAATCGAGTAGCCAGACTTCGGGGTGACTTATCTGACATTTTGGGTCAGTTTAATACCACCAAAGACAACTCGATTGTGGCAGAAGACATGCAAGGCCGCTTGGCGTCTGCTCGTCAAAAACTCTCGGAGGAAATGCAACGGTTGGCCAAGCTGCAAAAGAAAGTGGACCCGTCCCTCATCGGTGGTATCCCCGTCGACTCCGAGTACGTCATATTTGTCATCGATACCTCAGGCAGTATGCTTAGCAACGCTTGGGATCTGGTGATCCTCAAAATGCAGGAGACATTGGACGTCCATCCTGAGGTTAAGGGCATCCAGATCATGAATGACATGGGTCAATACATGTTCCAAAGTTATCGGGATCGCTGGATACCGGACACCCCCAAACTGCGTCGGACCATAGTGGATCGCATGCGCACATGGGATGCATTTAGTAACTCTAGCCCGGTTGAGGGTATTACCACAGCGGTGGACACATTCTACGAGCCCGGCAAAAAAATCAGCATCTACGTGTTTGGCGACGACTTCCGTGGCCGCTCTATGCAGTGGGTGGTAGAAACCATCGATCGAGTTAACGTGGCCAGCGAAGACGGCACCCGTTTGGTTCGCATACACGGCATCGGTTTCCCGCACCTCTTTCGACGTTCCGGCAGTTCCAGCGGTTCTGCCCGATTCGCCACCCTGATGCGAACACTCGCCGAACGCAATGGCGGCACCTTCGTCGGATTGGAAGACTGGCGAATCTATAGATAATAGTTTTTGTCTATGA
>JBCCFQ010000827.1:0-2159 GCA_039029655.1 Pseudomonadota bacterium
ATGGACAAAGCAGAGACGGACCTGGATTTTTTGCGTCTGAACGCTGGGGAATTTGAAGCATGTCCCAGCGACTCCATTGACTATGCGGTGATGGAGAAAACTCAGGATGCGGTTGTTGTGCCCATGGATGCCGGCTGGAGTGATGTTGGTTCCTGGTCTTCACTACAAGAAGCCGTGGGCGTCGATGGTCAGGGTAATCTGTTCAAAGGTGACGTCCTGGCAGAGGACACAGAAGGCACTTATGTTCACGCTTCTGATCGATTGGTGGCCACATTGGGTATCAAAGATCATGTCATCATCGAAACCAATGATGCTGTGTTGGTGGCGAGCAAGGACCGCGTGCAAGATGTCAAAAAGATCGTCAATCGATTGCGTGATGAAGGTCGAGAAGAAGCCGGGTTACACCGTGAAGTACATCGTCCCTGGGGTTCTTACGATAGCCTAGACTTCGGAGAGCGTTACCAAGTTAAGCGAATCACCGTGAAACCAGGGGGCGTGTTGTCGTTGCAAATGCATCATCACCGGGCCGAGCATTGGATTGTGGTGAAAGGCACGGCCAAGGTCACACGAGGTGAGGAAGAGTTTTTGTTGTCTGAAAACGAATCCACCTACCTGCCATTAGGAACCACCCATCGCTTGGAAAACCCCGGTGTGTTTCCTTTGGATCTGATTGAGGTGCAAACCGGCAGTTATCTTGGCGAGGACGACATCGTTCGGTTTGATGACCAGTACGGACGGGAAGGCACAAACACCTAGAGGGGTGACCATGCAAATCAACTGTTTTAAAGCCTACGATGTGCGTGGGCGTATGCCGGATGAACTGAACGAGGATATTGTCTATCGCATTGGCCGTGGCTATGCGCAGTTTTTGCAACCAAGCAATGTTGTCGTGGGATGGGATATTCGTCTTTCAAGTCCGGCAATGAGTCAGGCGCTCATCAAGGGCTTAACTGAAAGCGGTGTGAACGTCACTGACATCGGTTTGTGTGGAACGGAAGAAGTCTATTTCGCCACGTTCAGTCAAGGATTCGATGGTGGCATCATGATTACCGCCAGTCACAATCCAAAAGACTACAACGGCATAAAATTCGTTCGCGAAGATTCCAAACCCATCAGTGGTGACACCGGTCTGCAAGACATACGTAGGTTTGCTGAATCGGGCGATTTTGAGACAAGTGCGAACCCTGGGGCTGTGCGAAACGCGTCGTTTCGTGACGAGTTTGTGCAGCACCTGTTGGGCTACGTCAACGTAGATGCACTCAAACCATTGAAGCTTGTGGTTAATGCGGGCAACGGTGGTGGCGGTGTGGTCATTGATGCGCTGGAAAAGCACCTACCTTTTGAGTTTATCAAGATCAATCATGAACCCGATGGTAACTTTCCCAACGGTATTCCGAACCCTTTGCTAACGGACAATCGTTCTGCCACGGCCGATGCCGTAATACAACACGGCGCTGATATGGGTATTGCTTGGGACGGCGATTTTGATCGTTGTTTCTTATTCGATGAGAACGGTGGGTTCATCGAGGGTTATTACATTGTTGGTTTGTTGGCCCAGGCGTTTTTGTCGAAGGAGGCAGGGGGGCGAATCATCTATGATCCCCGATTAGTATGGAATACCCAGCAGATGGTTGAACAGGCCGGTGGTGTTCCCGTAATGAGCAAAGCAGGTCATGCATTCATTAAAGAAACCATGCGAAAAGAGAATGCTATTTATGGCGGAGAAATGAGTGCACACCATTATTTTCGCGATTTCGCTTATTGCGACAGCGGTATGATTCCGTGGTTGTTGGTGTCGGAACTCTTGAGTCGACAAAACACTAGTCTGTCGGCCATGGTGGGAGAGCGTATGGCTGCCTATCCCGCCAGCGGAGAGATCAACCGAAAGATTGACGACCCTCCCGGGGCTTTGGCGGCGGCTGAGGCGAGATTTGCCGACCAAGCCAACAAAATCGAGCGGGTAGATGGCTTAGGAATGGAGTTCGACGATTGGCGATTTAACTTAAGACCCTCCAATACGGAGCCTGTGGTCCGCCTAAACGTGGAGTCCCGAGGCGATCCGGTGCTGATGCAACAAATGACCGATGTATTGGTCAAAATGCTAGAATCTTAGGGTCCGAAGTCTGACCGTATCCAGATTTCGGGAACCTCTATTGGGC
>JBCCFQ010000828.1:0-2155 GCA_039029655.1 Pseudomonadota bacterium
GGCTGAGTCCTTAAACCTCGAACTGGGGGACGCCGTTGATTTTTGGACCGAGGCCGCATTGTTCTCACAAGCAGGATTAGCCACTTTAGTGTTGGGTTCCGGACACATCGCTCAAGCCCATATTGCCGATGAATGGGTGAGCCTGGAGCAGTTGGCGTGCTTGGAATCCATCTACAAGAGGTTGCTGAAATGAACACGGGAAAAAAGCAAACTCGACAGACCATACTAAGACTTCTGAATAACTTGGGCGACCCAAAGGAAGTCCGACAATATCTGAAACGCTATTCCGATTTAGATGTTGAACGTTTTGCTGTGGTCAAAGTCGGAGGTGCAACGCTGCAAAGCCAGTTAAATGCACTCAGCTCTTCCTTAGCCTTCCTCCAAGAAGTTGGTCTAACACCGATTGTAATCCACGGTGGCGGACCCCAACTCAATCAGGCCCTGAAAGACCAAGGCATCAGTACGACCAAACATGATGGGATCCGGGTTACGACACCCCAAGTACTTAAGGTGGCACGACAGGTGTTCACCCGAGAAAATCAAAAGCTCACCCAAGCACTGAAGGATGCAGGGACCGAAGCCACATCGTTTGTCGGAGGTGTTTTCGAGGCCAGGCTTTTAGACCAAGAGGTCTATGGTTTGGTGGGTCAAGTGGAATCGGTGGACCTGGATCCTATTCTCAACGCACTAAGCAACAACAGCATTCCAGTGATTTCCTCTCTGGCGGAGACTGAGGCGGGACAGATACTCAACGTTAATGCTGACGTGGCTACCAATGCCATCGTTCAAGCGGTAAGACCCACGAAAATAATTTTTCTAACCGATACCGGCGGCATACTTGATGCTAAGGGTAAGGTCATTTCATCCATTAACCTACAGACAGACTACGACACGCTCATGCAACAAGACTGGTTGCATTCGGGTATGCGCTTGAAGCTTGAGCAAATACAACACCTATTGTCGGATTTACCCCACGCGTCCTCCGTTTCTGTCACGCATCCGGAGAAACTCGCCAAAGAGCTATTTACCTATCGCGGTTCAGGGACGTTGGTCAGGATGGGAGAAGCAATTACCAGCCACGCCAGCTGGAGTGACATAAACACCTCGGCTCTGGTTAACCTAGTCGAGACGAGTTTCAACAGAAAGCTACACCCGAACTACATTGAGAACACCCACGTCGACCGGGTGTTTGTCTGTGACAGCTACCGTGCGGCGGCCATCATAGTCAATGATTCGGGTTTTGCCCGAATGGATAAGTTCGCCGTCACGGAAGAAGCTCAGGGAGAAGGACTGGGGGGTGCAGTTTGGGAACAGGTACGAAAAACCTACAAAAAATTGTACTGGCGTTCACGAATAGATAATCCCATCAATCAATTTTACTTCAAGCATGCAGACGGCGCCGTCAAGCACAATGGTTGGATGGTGTTTTGGTATGGCATGCAAACCTTGGATCACATTCCGGATCTAGTGAATCAGGCAGCATGTCATGAGGAGTCATTACTATGAGTATTCGAGTCGGTGTCATCGGTGGCAGGGGCCACACTGGGAAAGAACTTCTTTCGCTATTGGCAACACACCCAGAGTTCACCGTGGCCTGTGCCAGTTCTCGTAGCCTAGAAGGGCAGGCGGTGGATGATTACGTGGGTCAACCTATGGATTTGACCTTTCAAAACCTGTCGCCGGACGATTTACCCGAGATGGACGCTTGTATTTTGGCTCTGCCCAACGACAAGTCCGAAGCCTATGTTACTGCAATAGATAACCACCAACCTGATTGTGTTGTCTGTGATCTAAGCTCGGATCACCGTTTTCATCGAGATTGGTACTATGGTCTGCCGGAGCACAACCGGGCCTACAGTGCAGGTGAAAAGCGCATTTCAAATCCCGGATGCTATGCCACAGCGATGCAACTGGCCATAAAACCTGTAACCCATTTGCTACAGGGCAACACTCACTGCTTCGGTGTTTCCGGCTACAGCGGCGCTGGCACCACGCCATCCGACAAGAATGATACGACTCTGCTGAAAGACAATCTCTTACCCTATGCACCCACAGGCCATATTCACGAAAAAGAGGGAAACTTCCCGCTGTCCAATCGACCTCGGCCTTTCAACTCTGGGATCAGCGAAGACAGCTCTATCAATTTAGCGGCAGA
>JBCCFQ010000829.1:0-2150 GCA_039029655.1 Pseudomonadota bacterium
CAAAAAGAAGTGGTAGACAGAATGGCAGCCGCACCAAACAACAAAAGCTACGGTCGACTGTCGGTAATGCTGAGTCTTCAGTGTGATGTCGAACCGTTGTTCGACATCAATCCCGGTGCTTTTTCCCCTCCCCCCAAAGTCACTTCCAGTTTCGTCCGACTTACGCCAAAACAAAAACGGCCGGAGGATAAGCTTAGACGTGAATTACAAAAGATCGTGACCGCCGCTTTTTCAATGCGCAGAAAGACCCTTCGGAACAGCCTAAAAACCACAGTTGGCAGCGAGATCCTTGAGCGAGCTGAAATCGATTCCAGGTTAAGAGCGGAAAACCTCAGCGTGGCGGACTATGTTCGATTGGCCGAAATCTGCATCCAGCAGCAAGGCGGTTGACATAACACTATCCCTGGACGGACGCTAATCAGGTATCATTGTCCAAGGTGAGAGATAACGGCAATGGTACAAGAACAACCCGATCCCATTAGAGTCATGGTAGAAACCTCTTTTTTGGAGGGACAGTCTGATCCATCCTCGAATCGCTATGTCTTTTCCTACACAATCACCATCCGAAACAACAGCGAGACGCCCGCCCAACTGCTGAACAGACACTGGATTATTACCGATGCCAATGGCAAGACTCGGGAGGTCAAAGGCGAAGGCGTCGTGGGCGAACAGCCCTACTTGCAGCCCGGTGAGGGTTTTAAGTATTCCAGTGGTGCTGTTTTGGAAACACCCGTGGGCTCCATGCACGGTCGCTATCAAATGGTAACCGACCACGGCGAGCATTTCTTTGCCCCCATAAAACCTTTCACACTGGCGATTCCCGGCGCCCTACATTAATGACCGCATTCGCCATCGGCGATATTCAAGGTTGCTACACACCATTTCGGCATTTGTTGGACCACATCGGGTTCGATCCGGAACAGGACGAGTTGTGGCTCACCGGAGACCTTGTTAACCGCGGCGATGATTCCCTAAAGGTCTTAAGGTTTTTGAAAAAAATATCGACATCTTGCCGAATCGTACTGGGGAATCACGATCTGCATCTTATTGGTATGTTCGCCGGCGTCCGAAGCGCGGGTAGAGGGGATACACTAAATGAGGTGCTAAATGCACCAGACGCTGAAGAACTGATTGACTGGTTGCGACAAAAACCGCTGCTATACCACGACCGAGACAGAGATCTGGTACTGGTTCATGCAGGCGTTCCGCCACAATGGGACCTGATCACCGCAAAACACTACGCCGAAAAGCTCTCTGACATCCTTTCAAGCGACGATTATCAACAAGCGCTACCTCATTTGTTTGGTCGCCGCATCAATCTCTGGACACAACAGCTTTCGCCATGGGAACAGATGAGATTCACAGCAGGGTGTCTGACCGGCATTCGTTTTTGCACGCAAGCCGGTGAGCTGGATTTTAAGCAAAAAGGATCTCCACAAAACAATGCTGATTTGATCCCCTGGTACGACTATCCCAGCCCAGCTTGGCACGGCGCTCGGTTTGGTATTGGACACTGGGCTGCACTGGGCATACATCACACCGCTCGTGTCATCGCGTTAGACAGTGGTTGCGTTTGGGGAAATCGACTCACAGCTACAAACCTAGACTTTGAATTTGAAATGCAGTCTGTTGACTGCCACTGCTGACCCTGGTGGGGTAAAATCAAACAAAAGACTGCACCCGGGAGTCGCAAGTTTATTGCCGACAAGAACATGACCAACCTAAGACCCATTAACTTCCTCAATTGGATCGAAAAGAATCGAGAGAGCTTGAGACCACCGGTCTGCAATAAGCAGATTTTTGAAGATTCAGAATTTATCGTCATGGTGGTTGGAGGACCCAACAGCCGCAAGGATTTTCATGACGACCCCGGCGAAGAATTCTTTTACCAGATTGAAGGGGACATGCTTTTGAAAACGGTGCAGGACGACCAAATTGTCGATATTCCCATTCGGGAAGGCGAGATGTTTTTGTTACCCCCGCACGTGCCCCATTCTCCACAGCGCTATGAAAATACAGTGGGATTGGTTATCGAAAGGCCACGATTTGGAGGAGAAGTTGACGGTTTCATGTGGTATTGCGAAAACTGCAACCACAAACTCTACGAAACCTATCTTAAGCTTGAGAACATTGAGACTCAGCTGGTACCC
>JBCCFQ010000830.1:0-2149 GCA_039029655.1 Pseudomonadota bacterium
GAGTTTGTCCAATACCGTACCAACATACCTGATAGAGATTGTGGCTGGCTTAACCCACTATTGTGGTATCACTCATTGTGTAGCACAGCCTCAATCTCTATCAGGTATGTTGGTACGGTATTGGACAAACTCATGCCGAGTATTTCCACGTATACACTTTTGCTTCACCTTCACCAATTTGACGACAAAAGCCAATCGGGTTGCTAGGCCGAGTAGGGCAGCAAAAGCTGCCCACCAACGGTTGGCGCCCGGAAACGATTGCCGCACGCTCGAGCGAAGACGATTGGAAATGGTATAGTCTGAGCGTTTGCAGTTGACCTAACCGAACGTGCGGAAACGTTCCAGCAGACCTCTCGGAACATACTGCTCAGGAACCTACACGCTGAGAAAGCCGAACAAATAATAGGGGTGGGCCATGCACGAATCCGATCTGACCAAATCCATTTCGTTGGCGCGTCGTGTGGGCGTCGTCTGGTTGGCAACAATGGTGATCGGCATATTGGCGGCAATACTTTTCGGTGATGGCATCGACATCAACCTATCGGCAGATGTGGAAGCGGTGGCGACAGCCATGCTGGAAGCTGAAACTCGGCTACGTGCTTTAGCCTATGCGGCGCTGATTATTTTTTCACTGGATCTGATGGTCAGCGTCGGCCTGTTCCAGTTGCTGAAGTCCGCAGGGTGGTTGCTCGCGGCGTGGAGCCTGGTTTGCCGCATCACGGGCGGATTTTTAAGCGTGTTCGGTGCCGTGTATCTGATGAACGCTGCTGAAATCGCTAGTCGCCCAGCTTACAGTGTCCTGGCAGATAACGCCGATCGGCTATTACTTAGCGGCTTGCAGGCAACCTCAGACTACACCTCGTTCCATCTCTCGATTGTGCTGTCTTCCGCCGCAATGGCGGGCTTCTTCTGGTTGTTCTTAAGGTCCGGAGCCATTCCGAAACTGATAGCGGGCTGGGGTCTGTTCGCTTCACTTTTTTCCGGTATCACCATCGTGCTACGCGACTTCATTCCTACTCTGGGCCACAACACCGTAACGATGGCTTTCATCTTGTCGAATCTTATCGCATTGGTTTCAACCAGCATCTATCTCACTGCGAAGGGTGTACGAGCTGTAGAGACTTCTGAGTAAAGGCACGGTGACGGCTTTCGTTTCAGAATTACGCAACAAATCGCGCACTTGCGATTAGTTGAAACCCTGGGAAGGTCTGGGCATCGCTTACTCACCCGCCGTGAACCTGCAAAGCCCCGAACTCGACGGTCGCTTGCAACCGGTCTTGTCTACGTTTGTTGATAGAAAGCGGGCCAGTAGGATCGTCTACCCGCCGTTACGTCTCCGTCGCACGATCGACTGTTTCGTCAACGCCTTCGATGCATGGGCCGGTCAAAGAAACATTCGAGGCTTTAGTGTGACGGTGAAGACAATCAGGGTGACGAGCAAAAACCCCAGCGGCAAGACCATTTTCCCAGTTGCCTCGGGATCGCTTTTGCCCGATGTTGCGCGACGGAGTTTTCCCACCAACATGCCGTGCAATCCAGACAGAACCAACACAAGTACGATTTTGGTCGCTAACCAAGAATGAGCGAACCAACTCCCTTGAACCGCGAGCAGAATACCGAATATCCATGCAGCCACCATAGCGGGGGAGGTTACGACCCGATCGTAAGCTCTAAGCTGACTCAAGAATACTGGGACTGGTTGCCTCAAAGACAACGCCACAGCCACCATGCCACTGATCCACACAAACAACGACACCAAGTGGGCTGCTTTGGTCAGTGCATAACTCACTGGAGCTCCTCCGTACCTTGAGCGCGTAGCCATCGTTCATTAACGAAACCGCCCATCGGAATCAGCGCACCGACGAAAAGTCGTAACGCCCCCATGCCGTTGATTATTCCCTCTGCCCACGACCGCACGACCAGCCAAAGAAACGCCATGAACACTAGACCATGCAGGGGCCCCAAGACCGATACCAGCCGTGGTTCTCCCGCAATGTACTTGATCGGCACGGCGACACAGAAAAGCGCCAGAAGTGTCGCTGCCTCTACACAAATAGGGGTTGCGAGTCTTGAGAGAGGCATTTAAATGCGCCTATGCGGGGGCAAAAAATATCGCCTAATTGGTCCCCGATAACCGCCACTCTTTTCC
>JBCCFQ010000831.1:0-2149 GCA_039029655.1 Pseudomonadota bacterium
CGAACAAAGACTCACCAACAGTAGCCGCACACGCGAAGCAACGAAACATGAAGGGGGGACTGTGTCTCTCCAGGATGGGCTTTCTGGATTTTCCAGCAATGTTCTTCCCAATGGCCAGCGATCCCAGTATCAAATGAATGGACGTCGAACGCCCACGTTAACCGAGAAAATGAGCCGGTCGATGATTGGTGATGTACCCAACCCCAAAGTGGTACAACATCCGCAGATTGACGAAAAAGATCTCGTTGTTAGGTTGGAATTGTACATTCGGACAGTTCAGCGAGTCTTTAATCTCAAAGAAGAGTGTGTAGTCGCTATGGAACCACCCAAGGGACCCCGGCCAAAGGCGAGATGGCGATTAGGCTCGCGCCGAATATCAAACTCATCAGGATTGGGGAAAGCTTCAGGATCTCGGTTGGCTGAACCATACAATAGGCCAAACTTAGTCCCTATCGGGTACACCACTCCATTGAGCTCAAATTCTTCTGCGGCGTAGCGGTGGAAAAACGGAAGTGGAGGCTCAAATCTGAACATCTCCTGGACTGCAGTGTGAATAAGACCAGGTTCACGCCACAACTGGTCCTTTTGCTCCTGAAACTGAAGACAGGCGTTTAACCCTGTACCCAGAACATCAATGGTGGATCCATGCCCCGCCATAAGCAGCAGCATACATGTTGATATCAGTTCGATCTCATCCATCTTGCCCGCCTGTGCAAGCAACACCAAACGCGACAGCAGATCATCGCCAGGTTCGCTTTTGCGCCTTTTTACCAAGTCATCGAGATACTCGAAAAATTCAGTAGTGGCATCCTCCGCCAATGCTTTGTGTGCATCCGTGCGCCCAACATCGAAAAACTGCACAACATTGTCGGACCAGATGCGAAGTTGCCCGCAGTCCTCATCAGGTACCCCAAGAATGCGTCCAATCACACGACCCGGTATGTGGCAAGCAAAATCCTCGATAAAGTCGATGCTGCGTCGCTGGAGCAACTCATCTAGCAGCAAATCAACACAGCGCTGAATGTGACTTCGCTGTGCTTCAATGAACTTATGAGACAGTTCTTGAAGTACTAACAACCTCAGCCTGTCATGCACCGCACCGTCGCTGTCTAACAAACTAAACTGAACAAAACGTTGGTGATTGGGCATGTCGTGCCAATTCATATCACGTTTTCGTTCTGCTACTTGTTGCTGTGGCAGGAACGCTTCCAATGAGCGAACACATCTCGTATCCCGTGCTGCTTGCTCGACCTCCGAATAACGAGCCAGTAGCAGACAACCCATTTCCGAAAAATATAGGGGCTCAGGCCGCTCTCGCAATCGCCCATAAACTGCGTATGGATCTTGTGAAAACTCTGTAGAGGCCGGATCAAACAAAAACTAAGTCCCTCTCGTTGCAAGACAATATGTTACATGGGCGCGGCGGGTATCATCGAACTAAAACGCGATTTCGAAGTCCTATGTGCATGATTCTTCGATAGTTCCCACCACACCCTTCCGCTACATCACAGAACATGCTCAAATACCCCCCTTTTTTCGCCAGCAAAAGTTAAGAAAACGTATCCCCGTCAATCGCTTATGCCTTTCACCCGTTTATCATGCCTGTTGATGCTCTTTGCCGCCGGGACTACCTCCCAAGTGGCCGCAGAGCAAGAATATAGTCGGATCGAAGAAATTCAGGTCACGGCAACCCGTCGCCCCACTAATGCCGACCTGGTTTCTGCAGCCGTGACGAGCATAGCCGACGACAACTTTGTTCCGTTGTTGACGGATCGTTTCTCGTTCAAACCGGGTGTCTACTTGCAACAAACCACACCGGGACAGGGACAGGCGATTGTCCGAGGCCTACGAGGTTCCGCTGTACTGCATTTGTTTGACGGTACAAGGGTCAACAACGCCATCTTTAGAAGTGCTCCTACTCAATACTTTGCGCTCATCGATAATGCCTTCGTGGAACGAGCGGAGATTCAACGCGGCGCCGCCTCCGTGCTACACGGCAGCGATGCCATGGGGGGTGTTGTTAATGCCATTGGGCCCGCGCGAGCGCGCCTACGGTCGGGCTGACCGGCGGCATGTCATATTCGCGCAGATCCAGACCGTTGGAAAACGCGGCAACGGTTCCCGTCATGACAATCGCATCAATACGGTC
>JBCCFQ010000832.1:0-2147 GCA_039029655.1 Pseudomonadota bacterium
AGACTGGCTGCTGTTTCAATGTCTTTAGCAAAGTATCGGTCGGTCTCGTATCGAGACACTGACCCGCGTACTTCGGCAACCGCCGCTTCTATGGCGTCAGAGCTAGTGGTGGGTCGATGAAACTCAATGGCCTGGGCGGCAGCCAGCAGTTCTATGGCAATAATATGCTCTAGGTTGTCCAGCATGTTTCCTAGCCTGCGAGCGGCATAAGTGGCCATGGAGACGTGGTCCTCTTGATTGGCTGACGTTGGCAGGCTGTCTACGCTGGCGGGATGGGACAGGGTCTTGTTTTCTGAAGCCAATGCGGCCGTTGTCACTTGAGCAATCATGAAGCCTGAATTCAACCCTGGCTCATCTACCAAAAAGGGGGGCAGAAGACTCAGGGTGGGATCCACTAAGTTAGCGACCCGTCGTTCAGCAATAGATCCAATCTCAGAAATGGCCACAGCCATTTGATCTGCCACCAAGCCAACGGGTTCTGCGTGAAAATTTCCCCCGGATAGTGCTTCATTGCTTGCTGAAAATACCAACGGGTTGTCGGTAACAGCATTGGCCTCCCGGAACAATAGTTCCTGAGCATGGATCATGGAGTCTAAAACGGCACCCATCACCTGGGGCTGGCAGCGAAGCGAGTAAGGGTCTTGTACTTTTTCACAGTCTAAGTGGGATGCACGAATACTGCTGCCGCCCAATAGTTTTCGAAAAATCCGTGCCACTTCAATTTGGCCCGGGTGAGAGCGAAGCGTGTGTATACGTGGATCAAAGGGTGCATCGCTACCTTTCATGGCATCGACACTCATAGCACCGGTTACCAACGCAGAGGTAAAAACGTTACGCATTCTAAATAACGCGTGTAAGCACAGAGCGGTTGATGCTTGTGTACCGTTGATTAAAGCTAAGCCTTCTTTTGGCGCCAACACCAAGGGTTCAAGGCCTGCTGCTTTTAGTCCTTCTTTTGCGCTAACGATGTGGCCTTCCACCTTAGTCTCGCCCACGCCAATAAGTACGGCGCTCATATGCGCCAGGGGGGCAAGATCACCGGAGGCTCCCACGGAGCCTTTTTCAGGGATCACCGGTAAAACATCAGCGTTGATGAGTTGAATGAGATGGTCGATAAGTAGTCTTCTAACCCCTGAAAAACCCCGGGCAAGGCTTAATACCTTTAACACCATCATCAATCGAACCACAGCGTCATCTAGAGGTTTACCTACGCCACAGCAATGGGATAACAGCAAATTATGTTGTAACTGGGTTAATTTATCTGATGAGATTTGTTGGTTAGCTAGTTTTCCAAAACCCGTATTGATGCCATAGGTTGGATGATCTTTGTCGCACAGCTTTTTTACCGTGGCATGGGCGGCATCAATGGCGGACCAACACTTAGGTGGTACCGCGACTGTCACCGGATGAGCACAAGCCTGGAACAGCACATCAAGCTTTGTATTACCGGGATCTAGAGAAAGTGGTCTGGCTCTCATAGTTCAACCATGGGCAGAGTTAGGCGATCTTGATGTTCCCTGGCACACTCCTTGGCAATCTCATAACCTGCGTCGGCGTGTCGCATGACACCGCTAGCAGGGTCATTGTATAAGACTCTATCGATGCGTTTATCAGCATCTTCGGTGCCGTCGCATACAATCACCAATCCTGCATGGATGGAGTAGCCCATTCCGACACCACCTCCGTGATGCAAAGATACCCAAGTTGCACCACTGGCCGTACTTAACAATGCATTGAGTAACGGCCAATCTGCCACTGCATCTGAACCGTCTTTCATGGCTTCGGTTTCTCGATTTGGGCTGGCGACGGATCCACTGTCTAGGTGATCGCGCCCGATCACCACAGGGGCTTTGAGTTCACCGCTTCGTACCATCTCATTAAAAGCCAGGCCTAAGCGATGACGTTGACCAAGCCCGACCCAACAAATTCTTGCTGGCAAACCCTGAAATTGTATTCGTTCTTTTGCCATGTCTAGCCAGTTGTGCAAATGGACATCGTCTGGAATCAGTTCTTTGACCTTCGCATCGGTCTTATAAATGTCTTCGGGATCTCCCGACAAAGCCGCCCAGCGAAAAGGTCCAATGCCTCTACAAAACAATGGGCGCACATAGGCTGGTACAAAACCCGGAAAAGCGAACGCGTTGGTA
>JBCCFQ010000833.1:0-2137 GCA_039029655.1 Pseudomonadota bacterium
AGGCGTTTCCCTGGCCTAAAAGTGCCATCCTTGCGCATGCGACTCACATAAATGTCCTGGTTTCCCGTGTGATAATCCGTGGAGTACAATAAAAATGTTCCCCAACGTGTTTCCAATATGGAAGGACTAAGCTCGAGACCTGGTGTGTTTGGCCCATGTGGCTCACACCCAAGGTTAACCGGCTCATCCCACCCTGTCGCTGGGTTGTTTATCGCCACGTGCATATCCGCACTGCCACAACCCCCTGATCGATTGGATACAAAGTACAACTGGCCATCGGGTCGGGGTGTGGGACAAAAATCATTAGCAAGGCCAGCATCGTTCACTGGCGCTGGCAATGGATCACCGAATTCGAAGAGTTTCGAATTGGGCGCCTGCTGATTAACAAAAATGTCCAATCCTGACCCTGGGTTCCGGGCTGTGAACAGAAACTTCCCCGTGGGCGATTCGATGGGACAACCGCCAGGGACCTGGGTGTGGTCCGTTCGGTAGACCTTGGTCGCTTTGGCCCATCCCGTGGTCCTATGTTTATCCCATCCATTCTGCTCAGCACTGGCCACGGTGGCACCAACTAATGCCAGACTCACCGCTGCTGCCAATCGGGATAATGATGATAGCTTGTTCATTCTGTCTTCCTCCTAAATGCTCTTAATTTTCGGGTGAAAGACGCGCGTCTTAAGTTGTTTCCACAGGTAGCAGCTCTTCTACCTGCCATCCGTTTGAGCGTTAAGCCTGCGGGACGATTACAGGTTAGCCCGGGCAGCCTCGGCGGGTGTGAAGATCCAATGAAGCTAAGCTAAAGGTTTGGTTAATTCAGCAATATCAGATGTTTAGGCGACGGGCAGTTGAGGTTAAAGACTGATCTGAACACTGAGCCTTCAATCGCCGCTCCTCAGCGAATTAGCCTTAGTCCAGAAAGTCACGATGATTAATGGTGCTAACGCCATGGAACCGAGATAGGCGGTCAGGGCGGGCACCAGCATCCCCACCGCAAAAAACCGGTCCCGCTCAAATATGCAGGGTGGAACCTTTTGTTGACGAAGTCGTCAATACAACCCCTAACGCTGGGAGAAAAAGAAGCTAGTGCGCTAGATAAGGCGCACTGGCATAAACCTCACTTTGAAACATTAGGTTTCCGCGGCAGGTTCTTCCGGATCTTTTTTGCCAGGCATCTTTGAAGAGACAAACGCGGTGGCCTTGTCCTTCAATTCACGGAACTTCCCTGACGCCTTTTCTAGACGCTCTTCCCAAACCGCGTCCGGATCTTGCCCTTCAATGGTCTTGAAATAAGCCTGCATCAACGCATACAGAGCAACCGGCTCAAGTAGTGCCGCCTTGAAAGACCAGGCTGTTAAGAACGCCAGGATAAATGACCAACCGCCGGCACTACCGGGAAAGTAACTGATGATCGCTACGGCCGGTGCCAGCAACACAAGGAAAATAACGATGGTCAGAATCCACATCAATAGCCATAACCAAACGGCGTTTTTCACCATCTTTCCGTAGTTTTGTGCGTATAAAACCAGGCCTTCCTTTGAGGACTGCCACACATTGTCTCCGCCCTTACGAAAATGGTAGGCAAGGATGATCTCGTCCACGTAGGTGAGAGACATGGTCAAAATCTTACCAACGATGTCTGTGAGTGTGCGGATGACTGGAATAGGCAGAAACGCGGTCAGCGTATTTAGAACGCCAGTAATCACTTTAAGCACACCCTTGATCAACTGATCGACCGCAAACAGGATCGAGGCTTCCTTAAAGTTGTCTTTGACGATTTCTATGCCGTAGTCCACTTGGCCACGACCACCCGGCAACTCTTCTCCATCGTAGAGTTTTGTCAGTACAGCAATGTGTCCCGCCTTAACCAGGTAAAGAATGTACTCTCGTGCCCAATACAAGAAACCCGACGCACCGCCAAAACCTATCAAGGCACCATAAAAAGCTCCGGCTCCCTCACCGTCACCAAACGACGAAAGACCGTAACCTATGGCGCCACCACCTCCAGTTGCCAGTATGTACAGTAGGGCAATGCCGAAATACACGGCCATGCGCACCAAAATGTAGGGCGCTGTTTTGACCATGGCGCCAATAGAATGAGAAAAGTTGAAATCCCACATAGTCCACACCTTCTTATTGG
>JBCCFQ010000834.1:0-2137 GCA_039029655.1 Pseudomonadota bacterium
AGGATTTCGGCAGTGTTCTTAGAACGCACCAACCCCGATTCCAGCATGGCAAAACCTGCTGCCATCCACATCACTAATGCGCCGCACACCAAAAAGTAAAAGGTGTCGATCGCATACTGCAGTTCAAAAGTTTGATCCATGTGGCCTCCGTTATCGCTTTATTTAGATCAGAACAGTTATTCGATGGGTCTGTTAAAGCAAAGTTAATGCCAGAACCGGTAACCCACTAATAAAGCGCGCTTTCAGTGCAATAACGTCCAAATTGACACCTTCTAGCGCACTGATTTAATACATAGAGGGTAAGCCACGCACTAAATTGATGCACACTTTTGGGTCAAAGCCACCGCCATCAGCGACAAAACCTAGACTCAAACCTACAGGAAACGAGGCTAACCGCTATACTGCCTAACCTTTGTACTACCTCTCGATTGATATGGGCACCGATTACGTGCAACCACCCAGTTGGTTTGTACAAGCGCTGGCAAAGAAAGCCGAAGCGCGGTCTTTGGAATGCGCCGGCGCAAGAATCGCTTATCGACATTGGACCCGCGGCATCACAACCGATAATCGCAAGAGTCTCGTGCTCGTTCACGGGCACGCAGCACATTCACGTTGGTGGGACTGTATCGCCCCATTGCTGCCAACCGAATATGATGTCGTTGCTGTGGATTTGAGTGGTTGCGGGGACAGCGATCATCGCGCTCTATACAGCCCAGAGTTGTTTGCTGAAGAAATCTTGGCTTGTGTTCAACAGGCTGAGCTGAACAATCCCATTCTGGTGGGCCACAGCTTCGGCGGGGCTATGTCACGCGTTGCTGCCTACCTTCATCCAAGCGTTTTCTACGGGCTAATCCTGGTTGATTCCGCGCTCTCCCCAAAACAAGGTTCGAGACAGACGCCTGCCATGCCCCGCCTCAAGGATCATGTTTACGCTTCGAGAGAGATTGCGATGCGCCGGTTTCGGTTAAGGCCGCCCCAACCGTGTGAGAACTTCTACATCCTTGAACACATCGCTTACCACTCTGTTAAGCGCAGCGAAGACGGCTATCGGTTCAAATTGGACCCCGCGATTTTTGCGAAGATGCCCCAAACTCGGGATTTCCCCGCATCAGCGGACATGTTCCGTGACATGACAATCGAAAAAGGTGTTATCTACGGTGAACTGAGTCGATTCTACCAGCCAGAGTCGCTGGAGGTCCTGACAGGGTGCCTGAACGCCGATCGAATCAAAAAAATTCCTAACGCCCACCACCACGTGTTTCTAGACCAGCCTCTGGAATTTGCCAAAAGCCTGAACGATTTATTACAACAGTTTGGTTAAGGGGATTGGTTATTCGCCAACATCGATGGTGATTCGCTGCATCTTGCGGTGCGCCGGCCAATAGTCATTGACCGGTTTGTGCTGCGTAATTCTGTTGTCCCAAAAGGCAACCGAGTTTGCCTGCCACCTGAATCGACACGTGTATTCCGGTGTCTTGATGTGCTCATAAAGGAAACCGAGCAGCATCTCGCTTTCCGATTCCGTTAACTCATTGATGGCGACAGTAAATAGCGAATTAACGTAGATACCCTTTTTACCCGAAATCGGATGCGCCTTGATAACCGGATGCACCACCGGTGGATTTGCGAGCACCATGTCCGCCAATCGCTCTGCGCCACCGGGTTCAGCCAGACTTTCTTTGAAGCCATAACTAAAGTCATGGGTTGCGGTTAAGCCATCCAACAACGATTTCATATTGTCCGACAAACCATCATAGGCGGCCGACATGCTGGCAAACATCGTGTCCCCACCGCGTTCAGGCACGATGACACCATGGAGAATGGAGCCAATCGGAGGTTGCGGACGAAAGGTCATATCGGTATGCCACATTTCTATTTTGGATGGACGGGCCTCGTCATTTTCAAGAATTGTCAGTTGAGGGTAGCCTTCGACATGATCATAAGCTTCATGATGTTGAGGCCTTCCAAACAAATCTGCGAGAGCAGCATGACTCTGCGGTGACATTGGCTGATCCCGAAAAAACAATACCTCGTACTCCAGCAGTGCTTGATGCAGATTGTCGAACGTACGGGTGTCCAGGGGCTGACAAAGATCTAATCAGGTGAAATCCCAGCCGTGCTCACCCATCGCCTCGGC
>JBCCFQ010000835.1:0-2135 GCA_039029655.1 Pseudomonadota bacterium
CCTAAGTCCAAGGTGAGTGTGACAGCGTCACCGGGTGACTCCCAACGAGAGCTGGGGTTCAGGTCATCATCAATGGCTTGACCCGGACCATTGTTAGCGATGCTTTGCCCATTGTCGGTGGCGGCAACGACGTTGATTAGGTTATTGCCGGCGCACGTTGCGTCTGGGGCGGGCGGAGGTGGCGTCGGTGTGGGTGTATCGATGATGGGCGTGCTGCCCGACGAACCGCTGCCGCCACATCCACTCACAGCAAGCAGGCTGGCGATCAGACTTGCGCGACATACTAGTTGAAGAAACTTGGTCATCAACATGTGTTAAGCCCAAACCTAGACAGCCAGCGTACAGCGACGGTTTAGAGCTTAGCCTTTACACCTAAGAAGTAACGCGGTCCATACGAAAGCGCTTGATAAGTGTTCCCTAGGATAGCTCGATAGTCGATACGCTCTCGATCCAAAAGGTTTTGGGCCTCT
Organism: Pseudomonadota bacterium; assembly: GCA_039029655.1. Classification (GTDB taxonomy): domain Bacteria; phylum Pseudomonadota; class Gammaproteobacteria; order Steroidobacterales; family JBCCFQ01; genus JBCCFQ01. The sequence continues at coordinate 471 of JBCCFQ010000835.1, forward strand.
AGCGTCAAGTCAACCTTATCGAATAACTTATACCGGACTTTCAAATCCAATCTATCGTTATTATTGGTGTAGCGAATTCGCCCTTGTGTATCTCGTGTGAACTGCTGAAAGTAGTCCGATCGCGTTCGGTAGAGTGCCTGAACATTCCACTTATCATTGGTCCAGTAAAGTTGTGTCGAACTCACATGCTTGGACAGACCAAACAAGTTGGCGGGCTGAAGAATGCCAATGAGTGGAGTTTCGGTGATTGCCCCGGTTGTCTGATCAACCGATACAGTGATGCCGTCGCCACCATGCTGATCTTCAAACTCAAAGTCAGAGTCGGCGTAGTTGTAGCTAAACTTGCCGCCGAAGCCGCTCCAAAATCCGGGCAGATACTCAAATGAGTGTGATAATGAAATCTCAACGCCTCGAAGGGTACTGTCGTCGTCACTGATCTGTGTGGTTTCCACCAGCCCTTGAACCTGATTGCCGTCCAGATTGAACGATTCAAGTTGGGCGACAGTCTCAAAAGCACCATTAAACTCCTTCCAATACACCGCACCCGCAATGACAGTATCTCGGTTTGGATACCACTCCAATCCTAAGTCCACGTTGGTGGATAAAATGGGTTCTAAGAATGGATTGCCGGTAGCGCTGATACCATTGACGGCTTCTGCCAGTGTGGAGAATGCGCTAGAGAGATCGTTGTCTTGGATTGCGCGACCGTTGCCATAGGCGTTGGGATCTGGGCGCGACATGCCTCTAAAAACGCCGCCGCGGAAGATTAAATCTTCCTTTAGGTCCACAATGGCGGTAAGACTTGGTAGAACCTCGGTATAACCGCTTTCCTGTATGTCGGTTTCAAATCCGCCATCCGTGGAGCCTTCAGTCACAACAAAGCCTTCGTCAAACTGTTCGACTGTAATGGGCCCTCGGTAGCCGACTGAGGTAATGTCCGTATCCACCACCCGAACACCGAAGTTTCCTCTCACCGGGTAACCACCAATCTCAGCTTCATAATCAGCTTGAAGATAGAAGGCCAGCGTGTCCTCGGTAACATCATTGGTGCCGGAGGTGATACCGTTTTGGAATTGAATACCATCCAAACCACCATAATTTGTCAACCAAGCATTGGCGGCACATTCAAAATCAAACGTTGCGTAGTGACTTACCGCAGAGCCGCTGCTTGCATTGGTGACGAGGTCTGCGTTTCTAACGTTTGACAGAAAACCTGATTCCGGAAAACTTCCATCGGCGCAGGCGAGTACGTTAGCGAGCACTGAATCTGTTAGGTCATTGTCGGCACCACCATTGGGTGTTACCAGATCTTCGTCTTCAAAAAGACTCTCACCCGGCGCGTTTCTTAATCCACCCCGCGTGAAATACTCCAAGCTGGAAGATCGGACTCCCGCTTTTAGCGTATGTATTGCTCCGGAATCTCTACGCCAAACAAGGTCTGCACGCAGCGCGTCCAAAGTGTTGTCGCGGATGATTTGACGGGCTCGGATTCGACCGCGGTCCCTAGCATTAAAGTAGCTGGGGTCAGTCACTTCGAACCCATTGCCACCGTCATCAAGAATCGTGGCAATGGCCGCGCCTGGACCTTGATTTACATCCAGTTGCACAGTGAAGTCATCACGGTTGCCGCCCACAAGGTTATTGTCAGATGCGCCCAGTCGAAGC
>JBCCFQ010000836.1:0-2133 GCA_039029655.1 Pseudomonadota bacterium
GATCCAAGTAACCGTGTAAGTTTTGAAAGCCATCTAACCAACCCTGGCCTCGTCCCCAGTTTACGGTGAAGCCGGTCAACACATCTGCCATACTGAATGTGTTGCCCACCAAGTAGTCAGATGACTCAAGATGTTGGTCCATGGCCGCAGCACCCCGGCGAAACAGTTGCTTGTTTTGCTCATGCACCACATCAAGCCGTTCCTCTTCCGGCAGTACAAAGGTATTAATAGCACTGGCCCAAAGCCAGGCTTCCATTTCCGTCATATTGAAGTGACACCATTGATCGTGTTGTGCACGCTCAAAGGTGTAAGGCTTCGCCACCAATCCTTTCTCAGGCACAAGATCTCCAAAATAGGTGACCAGGGCCGCAGATTCGAACAGGGGTTTTCCGTCAACTAAGGCCGCCGGTAGTTTTTTCAACGGGTGTGCGCTTTCCAATTCCGGGTGATCAAACACTTCCTGTCCCGGTCCCTCCATGTCATAGGCCAAACCGGCCTCTTCCAAAGCCCAGACCACTCGTTTGGAGCGTGTTGGGGTAAAGTGAAACAGTTTAATTTCAGGCATTGGGTTTCTCCTCTTGCAACCTGTCTCTTAAAGACGATTCTAGTCGAGCTTTTTGGACACAATGCTATGCAAATTTTGTACTCCCTGGTAATTCTATCTGCAGGTTTGGGCTCATTTTCTGGTGTTGCAGTACAAAATTTCTCACCTCTATGACTTGTGGTCTAATGCTCGCCATGAACAAATTATTCCCCGTTCTCTTCGGTGTTGGTTTGGTGCTTGCCACTGATCTGGCCCTGGCTCAAACCAGTCCCGCCTCTCAGGCCATTATTCGTTACGACAGTATTCACCATCCCGTGGTGGGCAACCAAGTGATGGTGGTCAGCCAGCGACAAATCGCCAGTGATATTGGTCGAGACATCTTGGCTCAAGGAGGAAACGCGGTTGACGCAGGCGTCGCCGTGGGTTTTGCGTTGGAGGTGGTCTTACCCCGAGCCGGCAATATCGGTGGTGGCGGGTTTATGCTCATCCACTTAAAAGACGAAAACAAGACCATTGCCATCGACTATCGGGACAGAGCACCGGCAGCCGCCCACAAAGATCTGTTTTTGGATGAGTCGGGAGACATTGATCCGGATTTAGAGCGATTTTCCCATCGCGCCGTCGGGGTACCCGGCACCGTTGCCGGACTGACCCATGCGTTAGACCACTATGGCACCCTGTCCTTAGCACAAGTCCTAGCACCCTCCATTGAATTGGCAGAACAGGGCTTTGTCATGGACTACGATACGGCGTCGGCTATTGGGTTGCGCCTCAACATTCTCACCCGGTATCCGGGAACCAAGGACAAGCTGTTTAAACCAGATGGGTCAGCCTACGAACCCGGTGAATTATTTGTGCAACCCAAATTGGCACAAACCCTTCGACGAATCGCTGACAACGGTAGACAAGGGTTTTATCAGGGGTCAGTGGCAAATCAGTTAGTTGCTGAGATGAAAGCCAACAACGGCTTGATTACCCACGATGATTTAAAGACCTACCAACCCACTGAACGGAAAGTATTGCAAACCAGCTACCGAGGTTACGACATTATCTCGATGCCACCACCCAGTTCTGGTGGGGTGCATCTGTTGCAGATGCTGAATGTCTTGGAACACTTCGATCTAAAAGCCATGGGATTAGGCTCTGCCCAGTCTCTCCACGTCATGGCAGAAGCCATGAAACTGGCCTATGCCGATCAGGCAAATGACTCTGAATTGATGCAACACCTGGAAGAAATTGTGGAATATGCTATTCCTAAAATGCAGAATACGCTGGAAGTGGGTAAGGAGCTTTATGAAGAAGTATCCACAGAGATGAGCCTTGAACCGATTGGTATCATGCCCCTGTATCAGGACGAAGGCTATTTGATAATGCAGTTGGGTAGTGGCAAACGAGCCGATGTGTATGAGTATCGCATTAATAAGTTTGTGACCTCAGGGGAGGGCTTCCGCGGAATCTACCTCAATTTTCTGCACTCAGTCAGACGGGGTATTGGAGATACCTTCGAGCAGATTAAACTGAGGCTCATCAAGGCCTATCAAAAACTACCAAATCCCGCTACCTATCTTCTCCATGCACAAAGGCCTTAC
>JBCCFQ010000837.1:0-2130 GCA_039029655.1 Pseudomonadota bacterium
ATGGGTCAGAAGCGGTAAGAATAACAAACATTCGCCCAACTTCGGCTAACGACGTTCCGCCAGAACCGGTCACTCGAGCTCAAGGAGAAGTCGAGCTAGGCCGGCCGAATCCTCAACTTGCACAAGATGGCCGGTCTGAATTTCCAAGTAGTTCCAGGTAGAGTCCTTGCGGATGACCTGTGCAAACTGTTCGAAAGTTGGACTGGACTCGCTGGTCGCGTTACCCGCGGCGCGTATGTAGGTTCGCTTTGTGTCTTTCGGTAAAGAACCGTTCTGCAGTACCAAGGGGTCGATCAGCGTATGCAGCGGTTGCAATACTGGTTCTGGAAGCTCAAGACGTCCTCCGAATAAGGGAACCCAACCCTCGTTCTGCGCCGCCAAAGCAACGATGTCGTCATTCGAATTTAGAACGTCTTCATCGGCAACCAGATAGTCTGAGAGGCTATGTCCCTCTTCCGGAACAAACGCATCAACGTATACGACGTGCTCGATCCGATCCCTCGCACGATCCCAAACCCCTGATATGACCATACCCGCATAACTGTGCCCGACCAGGTAAATGCCTTGCAGATCTCGAACTTCTATGGTGCTGGTGACATCCAGAATATGCGTTTCTAGGTCAATGTCGGGGCGTTTGAGGTGGGCCCGATCACCCAAACCGGTCAGCGATGCCAGATAGACACGGTGGCCCGATTGTTCGACTATCGTCTCAACCTCATTCCATTCAGCCATGCTGCTCCAGCCGCCGTGCACTAGGACATAAGTACGTTGTTGTTGCGCTTGAGCTGAAAGCGACAATACGAGCAACGCACAATTCACGACGCACAAACGCCTAACCAGTCTATGCATGATGTTGGTCTATCAGTGTCGGATCTGGGTCATTAATAGTGACTCAGAGCATAGCATGCTGAGGGCTGCTCCCCTGTGCGAAACCCGGCTGAAGTGTGAACGCACTCCGATGGGGTGGACACTCTGGCGCTAAGCAGGACATTAGTCAACGCGACTCAAGACTCAACCAGTGACTTAAGTTTTGGTAAAAACCGGTCATTCCACATGGCTCTGGTACCCGCCTGAAACTCGAGTGATTCCCGCATGGAACGTTGCGGGTTGGGTTCTTTGCCGGACCCACTGTATCTGCGGCTCATCGTCAGACTCACCGTGGTTTTCTCATCCCTTTCATGCAGCAAAACCACCACTACACCGGTGGAATCTTCGCCGTTAAATGTGGACGGCAAATTGGCAAGAACGAGCAGTTCATTGGGTATGACCTTGGTTATCTCAATAAAAAAATCCTGTCCGTCGTAGAGGCGGCGAACTTCCCCCGCTTGTCCTGCCGCACCTGACTCCAGGACAAGGTCGAACTCGTACATCCAGGCTCCCAAATCCACCAAGTGGTCCCAAACAGCGCTGGCTGACCCATTGATCACAATCGAGTAATGAGAAACGAAGTGGTATGAAGATCCGTCCGGTTCAAGGGTCACCGTCTCAGATGCTGATACCGGTGATGCAAAAAAGACGGCTAGGATGAATTCGAAACGAATTGTTTTCATGGTTAATACCGTTAGTGTTCGTGATGACAAACATGCGAAGGAAAATCAAAATAATGGCTCACAGATTAACATGGGATTTTTTATCGCTAGCTGTCGAACCGGGGGTTTCGCTGAGAACTCATAGGCGACCCTGGGTAATTTTGCTACCCTGCCCCTTTGGATGTTTCGCCATAGGGAGACCTTGATCTTGTTCCAGCAAAACCTGCACTACCCCTTCATAGTTGCTTGCCTGCTTTTTGTTTTCTGCACTTATGCACAGAGTGCGCCAGTAGATGACGAGACGGTGACTGAGCTTATGCAGATTTCCGGTCTCGAATATCAGATAAACGAACTACCCAAGAGTATTGACGATAGCATTGATGGGGCTGTCCAAAACCAAACCGCAATGCAAGACCTCATTCTCGGGGAGCTGAAAAAGGTGACCTCCTCTGCATTTGGTCCAAGCCACTTCAGAAAGGTAATGCGAGAGCACCTAAGCAATGGTCTTAGCACAGAAGATGTCGCGCCGCTGGTGGCTTGGTACAACTCCGATGTAGGTAAGCGCATTGTAGCGAGTGAGAAACAAGCCTCCACGCAAAAA
>JBCCFQ010000838.1:0-2129 GCA_039029655.1 Pseudomonadota bacterium
CAGGATGACGATTGGAAAACGTTTCCGGGGCTGGATCTGTGCGTGCTTGGCACGTGAATGCCTTGGATAGTAGGCGGTTTCTTATGAATGAAGTCGTGTTATCAGAAATCCGTCATCCTGCCGAAGGGCAGGATCCAGTCAATACTTTGCCGCGAAGCGGCTCTCTAGAATCTTGTGCGATGCGGATTTCTCGCTGACTTCAGCGAGTCGTTGCTGCGCTATAGCCTCAAAAGAGTCGCTACGCGACAGTTTTAGTTACTGGATCTACCCCTTTGGAGTACGGGCACACTGCGTAAGGGCGAATTCGCTCTCCAAAAACGGCCACAGTGATCGCGATGATGTCCAGATTTAGGGGCTGGCCTTCGCCAGGATGACGCCGGAACTAAGAAAGTCGTCGGCTATGTAATCTAAGTCTCAGCGAGCTTCTTCAGTTTCCCCTTATCCACTTTCCCCGAATTACTTTTGGGTAGTGCACCTAAGATCACGAAGCTCTCCGGTACTTTGTAAGGAGCGAGGTTTTCCTTGCAAAAATCGACAAGTGCCTCTTCATCCAAGTTGTCCCCGCACACAAACGCGACAATCTTCTCTCCCCGGTCTTGGCTTGCGATACCCAACACGCAGACTTCCTGGACATCTTGGTGGGACACAAGGGCGGCTTCGATTTCGGCGGGGTAGACGTTAACACCACCGCGTATGATGACGTCTTTGTCGCGGCCTCGGAGCACGATGTGACCGGTGGGTAGGCGTTCGGCTAAGTCTCCTGGATAAAACCAGCCGTTTTGACCAGAGTTTTTTTCTTGACCGTCGCTGTCCACAAAGCGGGTTGCGACACCTGGTCCGCGATAGCGGAGTCGTCCTACTTGGTTGGTGTCTAACGTGCGATCTTCTGAATCGACGATTTGTACTTCGGTGCGGTAGGTGGGTAGGCCTACGGTGTGGCTAAAGTTCACAAAGTCCTCAGACTTGAGCACGGAGATACCACCGCCTTCGCTGGAGGCATAGTAGCCCACTAGATTGGGGGATATTTTTTTTAAACACACTTGTGCTTCATCACTGTGTAAGGGTTCACCGCTGACTAACAGGTAATTAAGTTTGGGCAGTAACGGTTCATCTGCAGACAGCGGCAGCAATCGTCTCAATAAAGTGGGAGGCAAAAAGGTGGCGCTGACTTCCCCCCGATTCAGTTGTTCAACAAGTGCCTCAGGTTTAATGGGGGGTGGCGCCAAGAGTAATTGACCACCCACCGTGAGCAAGCACATGGCAAAAGAACGACCCGCACCAAAGAATAAGGGTGTGGCAATGGCAAAACAGTCGTTGGAGTCGATGCCAATGGCGGCCCACTGACTGACAAACCGTTGCAGAAACTGTTCGTGAGTCACGATGGCACCCTTTGGTTTGCCTGTGGTGCCAGAGGACAGTGAAATCAGAAGATCATGGTCTCCTTGGGGAATGGGGGGTAGTTCAACGCCGTCAGATTGATGGATGTTCACAGTGATACAGGTTACTGCGTCAATGTCGTGGTCGTCTGTCACGGCCAACTTTACGCTGAAGGCGTGACAGGCGGTTTGTTTTTCAGGCTCCGTCCAACGATGGTCCACCGGCACGATCACTGCACCCAAACGGGCCACGGCATAGTGACTCATGATGTGGATGGCATGGTCTGCCATGGATAGGGCGACACGGTCCCCTGCCGTGATTCCGGCTTGATGTAATTGTGTGGCGATAGACTCAATGCCGGACCAAAGTTCGCCGTAGGCAATAGAGTCATCACCGACGAATATTGCCGGCTTGTTGGGGTGATTGGTGGCGTTGAGTTTTACTAAGGATGCGAGATTCATCGCGATAGCTACTTAAGGTTGTAGATACGCTCGGTATTTCTTCGCAGCAATTTTTCTAGCACAGCCGGTTTAAAGTTGTGGTCCTGAATTTCCTGCATGGTGCGACTGAAATCCAACACCGGAAAGTCTGTGCCGAAGATGACCTTATCTTGACCATAACTATTAATATAGTTAACAAAACTTTGTGGCCAATATTTGGGACTATGGGCGTCACACCCTATGTAGACATTTTCGTGTTTCCAGGCCATGGCGATCATTTCGTCGGTCCATGGAATACCCACATGGATGCCG
>JBCCFQ010000839.1:0-2126 GCA_039029655.1 Pseudomonadota bacterium
AGCATTTGCCAAAGCAGTGCTGCCAGAATCACGAAACAGATCATTCGGATGTGAGCAATGCTGCTCCACATAACATAGGCTAAATCCATTTGCCAAGCATACTTTTGCAACACGGGTGGTGTGCCGTTGGCGCTCAACCCTTTGAGTAGCTCCGCGACGATCAAGAGAACAAAAATCAATATGAACCCAATAGCCATCGGCTAGCGTTCCTCGCGACGTTGGCGTCGCGTGATCACCAGAATAATGAAAATGGCCAAAGCGGAAAGCAAAGGTGCGATAGCCGTCACGTAAAAAAATTGGCTTGCCGTAATACCCCCGGCAATCAACGCTGCGCCAATGGGGGGCGTAATCAGACTACCCACTCTTCCGATCCCCATGGCCGTGCCGACCCCAGTTCCTCTCATTGTTGTGGGATACAACGATGCGGCAAGCGGTGCCTTACCAAGAATGGCACCCACCGCAATGGCACCGGCAAACGGCGCGATGGTAAACCACAACTCTGGGTTGTCTACGACCTGACCCAAAACGAAGTAAAGAACTGCGCCAACTGGGAAAGCGATGGTTAACACTCGGGCGACTCCGAACCTATCTTGGAAATAACCCACCAAAAGCGCACCTATGCTGCCGCCAAGGTAATACTGACCAATAGCCCGAAGGCTGGTGTCCTGTTCCCATCCGCTGGCCTGCAGAACCGTAGGCAACCAAAGGGAAACGAAATAGACGATGAATTGACCACCCACAAATGCGAGCCAAAGCAACAATGTGGTTATTGCACGACCATGCATGAACAATTCTCTTATGGGGCTCTTTTCCAACTTTTCTTCGTGAATAACAAGCAGGTCGGTGTTGGCCATCTCTAGTTCAGGCGATACCTTGGTTAACAACTCTCTTGCTTTTCTTTCACTTGAACCGCCTTGGGACACCAGATACTTTATCGAGTCCGGCAAAAGGAAAAACATGATGATCCACAGGGGTAAGGCCATCGCCAGCCCAAAGATAAACATGCCTTGCCAACCATAGTTGGACAAGAAAAAGGGCCCACCAAATCCCCCCACCGTGGTGGCAAGCGGCGCACCAGCAAACACGAACACGATCAGGAGGTTTCTATACCTTCGCGGTCCGTACTCAGACACCAACGCCAACGCGATGGGTAAGGAGCCCCCGGCACCGATCCCAGTGAACAGCCTAAGGGCGACAAGTTGCCACATTTCCTGGATAAAGATACTCAGGCCAATACCAACAACCCCCATCCCAAACATAATTAGAATGGTGTTCTTGCGGCCGATCTTGTCCGACATGACGCCGGCAAGAATGGATCCCAAGAGAATACCCACCAACACCGCAAGTTGGGCCAACTGAAAGTCTTGGGGCTTCAAACCCCAATCTCGAGCCATGTTAGGAATGATCATGCCCAGCACGATCATTTCGTAGCCTTCGATAATGGCGCAAAGACAACAGATAATCGCCACCCGCATGATAAAGGGATTTATCTTGGCATCATCGATGACCTTGTTAACGTTAATTTCCATTGGGTGGTTGTCTCTTTTTGTCTTAATCAGTCGGCAAAAACACTAGTAGGGTAACCCGACATAGTTTTCTGCAAACGCACTTTGAGCCGCCTCCGATGACGTCAGGTACTCGAACTCGGCCGCTCGAATCCTATTGCTAAACAACGTGTCGTCGTCATAAAAATCGTGTAGCAAACGTGTCAGCGACCACGAAAAACGACTGGACCGCCAGACTCTCGTTAGGGCACGCTCGGAATAGGCATCTAGGCCACTCTTATCACCTCGTTTGTAGTAGTCACACAGTCCTTCAAATAGATAAAAAACATCGGAGGCCGCGAGATTAAGTCCCTTTGCCCCGGTTGGGGGAACGATATGCGCAGCATCGCCCGCCAGAAATAGAGAACCCCAACGCATGGGTTCGCAGACAAAGCTTCTCAATGGGGCGACGGATTTTTCAATGGAGGGACCGGTAACCAGGGAATCGGCCGTATCGGCTGGAATCCTTCGCTTGAACTCCTCCCAAAATTGTCCGTCAGACCAATTGTTAACGTGGTCATCAATAGGCACCTGAATGTAATAACGACTTCTTGTTTCCGACCGCATGGAACACAAGGCAAA
>JBCCFQ010000840.1:0-2126 GCA_039029655.1 Pseudomonadota bacterium
GAAAAATACCTGTGCTTGTTAGCGTGGTTACCGACCCGGACGGTTTTGTTGTTGAACTCAACCAACTCCTCGTGGAGCCGAAACGATGAACAAACCAAAGCGGTTTTATCTTGAAGGATCATTTGGCCAAATCCATTGCCGTGGCGTGTTTCCTAGTCAGGCAAAGAAAAGCGGTATCGTCTGCTGCCACATGAGCCCAAAGTCAGGTAAGTCTTTCGAAGACATTCTGCCCCATTTGGCGAAAGATCGGTTTGCAGTTGCCCTAGACTACCCGGGCTATGGTGAATCCGACCCACCACCCGAACATCCACACGTTACCGTGGAGGACTATGCCAGTGCCGTTTGGGAGGTCGTCGATGGGTTAACCGCAGAAACCGTGCACCTCATGGGATATCACACCGGATCTATGGTTTCTGTGGAAGCTGCAGCCCAACGTCGCACGCAAGTTAAAAGCATCATCAATATTTCCGCACCGATCTTCACGGACGAAGAACAACAACAACTTCATCAAGAGTATTCGCCCATCCCTCTGGATGAAGAAGGAACCCGTTTCAAAATCATGTGGGAACGCGTGATGTACCACCGGGGACCCGGTATGACGTTGGAAATGGCAGCGGCTTCTTATGCAGAAAATTTTCGCGGCGGCGAAAACTACGAGTTTGGTCATCGAGCCGCCTTTAACTATGCCAACACCTATGCCAAACGACTGGGGGCGGAGACATTGCCCATTCTGGTCATGAACCCGAAGGACGATTGTTACGAGCAAAGCCGAAGAGCAGACGAACTCTTACAGAATGGCAAACGTGTTGACTACCCCCAATGGGGTCACGGATTTCTCAGTGCGAACGCCGCAGAAGCGGCGAAAGAAGTTTTGAATTTCCTGGAGGAAAATGATTAGGGGAGGAACGCCCAGACCGACGCGGTAAACGCCAGGCGAAAGCACAATCGAAGTCGGTTTGCGGGTTAAACCGTTTCCGACGTAGCGGACCCTTCTGTCGGAATCCGGCTACGATGGGTAACCATCCGATCGTGTAGGCACTCGATACATTCGCTACCGGTTTTTGTGAACAAAAACGGGAACAAGGCATGTACCGCACAGCAAAGCGCTCCTTTGAGCATCAAAAAGCTGAAAGAGAACGCAGTCAGCAAGTGCTCAAAGTAAGTTTCCCCGACACTGGCCGGGTGCTCTGTAAAGGGTTTCATTAGACTCATAAAGCGGACCTCCTAGGCTAATAATGGCTGAATTTGCGCGGAATATTGTTGCCTAATGTCTCATTTTTGAGCTATTAAGGTTGACAAACGTTAACTATTTAACCTAATAAATGAAACAATGGATTCAAAAGACCGTCAAATTCTAAAGATTCTTCAGTCAGACGCCAGTCTGTCCATGGCCGATCTTGCAGACCAGGTGTCCCTGTCCAAGACAGCCGTCTGGCGGCGAGTTCGTGATCTAGAAAAAGAGGGCTATATAAAACAGCAAGTTACCATTCTCGATCCGGTCAAGGTTGGGTTTGGACTGACGGTTTTCACCTTAGTGCGCACTAACCAGCACAGCGACAAATGGCTGAAAAACTTTAAAAACGCCATCACCGCAATCCCAGAGATCATCCAATTTCATAGAACCAGCGGTGACATCGACTACTTACTGACTATCGTGGCCAAAGACATGGCGGACTATGACCGCGTGTACAAGCAACTGATCAAAACCGTGGACTTGGCCGACGTAAGCTCTACCTTTGTTATGGAAACCATTAAATCCACCACGGAATTGCCCATTTAGACCACCGTAAAATGTTGAACCGAATCCATCACATTAACTTTGTTGTTCATGACCTAGACCAAGGGATTAACCTCTACGAAAAATTGGGCTTGGGTCCATTTCTTAAAGACACGTTGAAAAAACGTGACGCCCTAACTGCACGGACAAGAATTGGCGATTCATGGCTTGTGCTGGTGCAACCCACAGATGCACAAGGAGCTCCGGGTCGACACCTTGCTGAGCATGGAGAAGGTTTTTTTCTCATCTCTTTCGAAACAGACGATTTGAATGAAGAAAAGAGTCGTTTGTCTGGAGCGGGGGTTAAAATAGATACACCCAACAAAAGCCCCGGACGATTAAAAAGGCA
>JBCCFQ010000841.1:0-2123 GCA_039029655.1 Pseudomonadota bacterium
CCACAGAAGAAGAACAGTTTGGAACCTAGTGTGATTAGCACTGCAGATCTATGCGACGAATACCCGGACCTGGTCCGGGTATTGTCGTTACCCTTGGGTGATTTTGGCGGCGTGGTTTCTTTCTCCGGTCCCGCGGTTACTGTTAAATGCTACGAAGACAATTCCCGCGTGAAGGAGCTCGTAGCCACACCGGGGCAAAACCGTGTAATTGTTGTGGACGGAGGCGGCTCCATGAGGCGCGCGCTCCTTGGAGACATGCTAGGAGAGAAAGCTCAAGACAACGGTTGGGCGGGACTTGTGATCTACGGTTGCATCAGAGATTCATTGGCAATTTCCAAACTCAACCTCGGCGTCAAAGCTTTGGGAACGATTCCGGTAAAAACAGATAAACGCGGGATTGGTGACGTCGACCTTCCATTGTCGTTTGGGGATATAGACATTAACCCTGGAGACTATGTTTATGCGGATCACGATGGGGTGATCGTGGCGGGGAGAGAGCTCACGCTCGGTTCCTAGTAAACAGTTTCAAGTTTCAAGAGACAGGATCAAGCGGAAGCAGCCTGCTGTCGCGTCATCGAAAAAATCAGCCTGGTTTGGGTAAGGACGTTCCATAATTCATTCGCTTCGAGCTTCGGAACCTTTTAACGTCATCCTGCCGCAGGGCAGGATCCAGTTACCTAATTGTCGCGAAGCGGCACCGCACCTTACCATTTTCTTAGGGCATCCTCTCCCGACGCAGGTGCTGTAGAGTACTTTGCGTACTCCCTCTGCTACTGTCTCTTGAAACTTGCTACTGGAAACTTGTTACTTGTTTTGCGCCGCTTTTTTCTGTAGGCGACGGCGGCTCTGAGCCAAGCCTCACGCCATCGATACGCAAATCCTGTCTCTAGAAACTAGAAACCAGCCACTAGCAACTGCTTTCTAGAACCCCGGCACCAACTGATAAATCTCCCCATCATTAAAACTGAGGTAATAAATCTCCCCATCATTGCCCTGAGCAAAGGCAGCGATGGATTTATCTGTGTCCAGTAGCGGGATGTTTCGATAAGTACCGTCTGGTAGCGGTCTTAGAGCCCAGATTCGACCGGTGGCAAAATCACCGTAGACATAGGAGCCTTGTAAGTTGGCAATGTTGTCACCGCGATAAACATAGCCACCTGTAACCGAGCGGCCGGCGCTGCGACCATAGTCGTGCACTGGGAAGGTCAATTCGCTGGCGTCAGGGCAACCATCGGTATTGAACATGCTGTTGCCTTCGTAGCAACGCCAACCGTGATTTTCTCCAGCTCTGACAATATCGATTTCCTCAAACCGGCCTTGACCAACGTCACCCACCCATAGTGTTCCCGTAAGTGAGTCGAAGCTCCAGCGCCAGGGATTTCGAAAGCCATAGGCGTAGGTTTCGGGCGCGAACCCTTGGGTATTCACAAACGGATTGTTCGGTGGCACGGTGTAGCTTGTTAAGGCGTCCACATTGATTCTTGCAAAGGAACCTAACAAAGTGGAGGGGGATTGCGCGCTATCCAGGTCATCATTTGAACCTCCGCCGTCGCCGTACCCAATGTATAAATTGCCGTCTTTGCCAAAGGCTATTGCGCCGCCATTGTGGTTGTTAAAGGGTTGTCCAACCGTGAGCACAATGGATTCAGTGTTTACTTGTAGACCGGTGTTCTGAGCATTGGCGATAAAAGAAGATATTCTGGTCTGCAGGCTCCCCGTGGTGCTGCTGGTGTAGTTCAGAAAAACCGCGCGGTTGCTATCGAAATCAGGATGAAACGCGAGGCCCAGCAGACCGCCTTCGCCACCGTCGGCGACGGGGCCAGAAATGTCCAGATAAACGGAGTTGGTTTGGGTGTTCACGTTATTCGGGAAGTTCCTAATAACGCCACTTTTCTCCAGTAGGTACCCTTCTATAACAGGTCTGCATCTGGTCAATGGAGCCCCATCATCTCCCCAAACCTTTTGCATTGCCACAGAGCACTGTGGGTACTATTGCTTTTTTGATCCCATTTTCTTCAACAACGAGCACCAATCGATGCATGCTTTTCATGAGCAGATAATGGTCCGAGAATAGGTTACTGAGGTACGATGGGTATTGACGTCTGTGGGAGTTTATCAGACAC
>JBCCFQ010000842.1:0-2114 GCA_039029655.1 Pseudomonadota bacterium
GGCAGAGCTTGAGGACCCGGTATTGCAGGCCCGTTATGAAGCCATCAACGAAGAGCTTCGATGTTTGGTTTGTCAAAACCAAACCATTGCCGATTCTAATGCAGGGTTGGCGGTGGATTTGCGTCGCCAGGTCCGAGAGATGTTGTTGGCAGGCAAGTCTGACAAGGAAATCATGGAATTTATGACCCAACGGTATGGCGATTTCGTTACCTATCGTCCGCCTTTTACACCCAGAACTTATTTGTTGTGGTTAGCGCCATTGATTCTGGTGTTGGTGGGACTGGCGGTGATTATCTCTATCGTGCGCAAACGCTCCGCCTTACCCATCGATGAAAGCGACGAGTTCGAGGTTGACGAAGGGGAAAGTGATTGGACTTAAGTTTTTGGATATTGCTTGTCCTCTTAACCGTTGCTAGCTTAGCGACGCTGTGGTTACCTCTTTGGGGTAAGGGCAAGAGCACCGCCATTGCCGCAGGTTCTGTAGTGATGGTGCTGTTGAGTGTTGGTCTTTATCTTTCCATTGGCAGTTGGCAGCAACCGGAACAGGCAGATCACGAGGGCATGTCTCCCGAAGCTATGGTGTCTTCCTTGGCAAGACGCTTACAGCAGTCCGGTGGCACTGTGGATGAATATATGATGTTGGGTCGTTCCTATGTGCAGATGAAACGCCTGGGAGACGCGGCTCAGGCTTACGGCAAAGCCATGGAAGTGTCCGACGGCAAAAACCCCGAAGTGATGTTAGCCTTCGCCGAAACCAAAGCCATGATGGAAGGGCTCGAAGGGGAAGCGGGTGCGTTGATTGAGCAGGCTTTGAATCTGGCTCCCACCAATCCGAGAGCGTTATGGTACGGCGGCATCGTCGCCCGTGAAAAAGGTGACTTCGACACGGCGTTGTTGCGTTGGGAAAAACTGTCGGCCATGGCGCCCCAAGATGTCAAAGATGCCATCGCTCCAGGGATTGAAGAACTCAAGCGCTTGAAACGTGATGGCCCCGGTGCGCCACCCATGGCGTCCACCACACCACAGGAATCTGGCGGTAAGGGGGTAAATGTCACCGTGACGGCGCCAGAATCTTTAACCCAAGCGCTTAATCCTGGGACGGTTGTTTTTGTTGTAGCAAGATCGAAATCAGGTGGTCCGCCTTTGGCCGTGGTTCAAAAAACCTTGAAGGATTTACCTTTGTCCGTTTCTCTGACAGATGATAACGCCATGATGCCGGGCAATGTGATCTCCAATCACGAAGAAGTCACCTTGAGCGCCAGGTTGGCACTTCGGGGTACCGCCATTCGTCAGTCAGGAGATTTGATTGCTGAGACTTCAGCCAAACTGGGTAGCGATGTAGAGCTCACCATCAGCGACGTTGTACCTTAAGTGCGGTGCCAGAGCTGCCCGACATTACCGTCTACTGTGAAACGGTAGAAGCGAAACTCAAAGGCCACACGCTTTCCAATATTCGGTTTTTTAACCCATTCTTCTTACGCAGTGTAGAGCCGACACCCCAAGCACTGTTTGGTAAGCGGGTTGAAGGGACCCACCGGTTAGGAAAACGGGTGGTGATCGAGTTTGAGGACGGTTTGTTTGCGGTGATTCACTTGATGATCGCCGGTCGTCTCCAATTCAAGCCTACCGATGCAAAAACAGGTAGCAAACGCAAGTTGGCTATGCTGGATTTTGATAATGGTTCCATCATGGTGACGGAGGCGGGCACCAAGAAACGCGCGTCTTTTCATGTGTGCAGCAATGAAACGCTCAGTGATCACGATCCAGGTGGTATCGAACCTTTAAACGTTTCCGAATCGGAATTTTCAAAGGCATTGACCCATAGAAACCACACCCTCAAACGGGTGCTCACAGATCCCGGTATATTTAGTGGTATTGGTAACGCGTACTCCGATGAGATTCTGCACAAAGCTAAGCTGTCGCCGATTTTGCAAAGTCAAAAGATGAATGACGAACAAATTGGCGCTTTGTTTAAGGCGGTGCAATCGACATTGGTGGAGTGGACAAAGCATTTGCGTGACGAAGCCGGCGGTGAAATACCGGAAAAGGTCACGGCATTTAGACCGGAAATGGCAGTCCACGGCAAATATGGTGAGCCGTGCCCTGTGTGTGAA
>JBCCFQ010000843.1:0-2111 GCA_039029655.1 Pseudomonadota bacterium
CAATGATTTCCTGGTCACTCATGTGGACTGCGGCTAGGCGACAGGTCATACCTTCCAAAGCCTCCCGCACCTGATAGAGCTCTACCAGCTGTTTCAATGAAAGTGAAACCACCCGGGCGCCGGCGTTAGGGGTGTTGGTCACTAGTCGCCTGGCTTCCAAACGACGCAATGCGTCCCGTAAAGGACCGCGACTGGTGCCAAATCGTTTGGCCAGTTCGGGTTCTTTGATTTTTTCTCCAGGCACCAATTTGCCAGTGACTATGGCGTTCTGCAGCGTTTCGAACACATGCTCAGACAGCGTAACTGTGGTTACGGATTGCGGTGGAGTAGACAAATCAACACCTTACAGATTGTTGACAATATTGACCAGGGAGCGGGATTATGCTGTAAATAGAGGGGGAATTCAATTGGTTTTGTTAACAATTTAGAAAGCTGATTCCAACATCCGTCATCCTGCCGAAGGGCAGGATGACGTTGTTGCCCGAAGCCCGACGGGGATTTTGTTTTGCGCGCCGAGATGACCGAATAGGTAGGGCTTCGCTACGAAGTCACGGCTTCGCCGTAGCCTCCTGATTCAAGTTGCTTACTTCAGATACATCCACCTCCGAACCAGGTGCCAAGCGTTCTGCGCCACGAACCACGATTCTGTCGCCGGGTGTTAGATCTCCAATGACCTCAATGAGGGAACCGTCCCCCAAGCCTGTTGTGACACTGACTTGTTCGGCGCGGCCTTGTTCATCGATTTTGAAAACGGAGATACCCTCGCGGCGTAATACCAACGCGTCCCTCGGAACTGCCAACACGTCCCTGGCCAAAGCCGTGGGCATGGCCAGTCGAATGCTCTCGCCCACGGTCCACACATCGGCGTCGACATTTAGCCGTACTTCAAACATGTGAGACTGTGGATTACCAAAGGGTACCACTGCGCGGATGGAGCCACTGTCGCTTCGAAAATCGTTGTAGAGCCTTAGTTCGTCTCCGGCCTTTACGAAACTCACAGAACTCAAAGGTGCACGGGCCACGACTTCGATGTTGTTGGGATCCACCAAACGAATCACTTCATCTGCGATGTTCAGGCGTTCGCCAACACTTCTTAGGCGTTCCGTCACGATGCCATCAAAGGGGGCCAATATTTGGGTCACGGCCATGGATACTTTGGCACGGCCCAGTTGCGCTTGGGCAATGGTCTCTTCACTTTGCGCTACGGCCAAGTCAGAAATGGTTTGGTCCAGTAAACTCTTGGCCGCGTTGTTTTGTTCGGCCAGTTCCTGCAGTCGTTTTACTTCTGAATCTAAGAAGGTGACCCGCGCCTGGGCCCGTTTCACCTGTGCTTGGGCTTCCGCTTCTTGAAGTCTGAACGTAATGTCTTCGAGCTTTGCAACCGCTTCTCCCTTTTTGACTTCCGTACCCACTTCGGCGATCCAAACCAGCTTGGCCGATAGCTCTGACGCTAGTCGAGAGTCAAAGCGACTGATGACGGTCCCGGGCACATCCACTTGGGGCGCCAAAGAGGATATTCGCGCTTCGTCCACTACCACAGGCGATGGTGGCATTTCCCATTCCTGAGCACCTGCGCCAGTACTCAAAACAATGATGATGGGAATCAGAGATCTTGTCAGAAAAGACATCTAACCATTCACTCCCTGTGGTTGCTGCAGCATACCTTGGTCGGATTGCGCCTCGCCCAGTCTTAGCAGACTTGGCAAGAAAATCAATGTAAACAAAGTGCTAATGGCCATACCTCCAACAATAACAGCCGCGAGTCCACGATACACTTCTGAACCCGGACCTGGTACCAAAAGCAACGGCAACATGCCAAATAGGCTAGTGAGGGTACTCATTAGGATAGGTCGTAACCTTTGTTGGATGGCTTGTTCAACTGCGCCACGGCGATCGACACCTTCTCTTTCTGCGGCCCGCGTTTGGTGTACCAGCAGAATTGCGTTATTGACCACGAGGCCAAGCAAGGTAATGAAGCCAATCATCGTCAACAAATCCATCGGCAATTGCAGGATACGCAATAAAGCGATTCCTCCCACGGTGGCCAATGGGAGAGCCAGCAACACTAAAAGCCCATCCTTGAAAGAACGAAACAACGCGCTAACCAGCAG
>JBCCFQ010000844.1:0-2106 GCA_039029655.1 Pseudomonadota bacterium
GCATGGCCACCAAGCGAGCTGCGCGTTCCGAAACGACGGCTAACACCCTGCCAACAAAGTCATCATCTGGCCCACTTGTGAGCTCAACACGACGGGCGCAGGCATCTAAAACCAAAAGAAACTCAGAGGTCGTCATCTCCGGCTCAGTCTTGAGAGCGTACTTTTCTTCGCAGCGTTTGCCCCAATCGTTGATTGCTCCGATTGAGCGTACGGAAACATGCTGCGCCTCCTTCGTAGTGTAACGTCCATCCGCAGCCACCATCATGGCGACAGTTAAGGCAATGGCGCGTCGGCCATTGGACTGTGGTCGGAAATAGTCTGTCATTACACTACCGTTAGTCCAGATCCCTTGGACCAAACCCCAATGGCACCAGCTCGGACACTCGGGTAAGCAAGATTTGTGTTTTCTCGGTATTAGCCAAAATAACTTCGATGTCGCCCTCTACCAAACTAGCGAATTCGTACAGCATTTGACGACACGCACCGCAGGGTGCGGTGGGATTCTTCGCCACCCCGGTCCTTGGTTGAGCAATAATTGCAATGGCTTTGTAAAGCCTAGAGCCCTGTGCATTCGCCGCGACAATTGCAGCACGTTCAGCGCACAGTGTGGAACCGTAGGCAGCATTCTCCACATTTGCGCCTACGTGAATCTCATCCTGATGGTCGAGTATGGCAGCACCAACAGCGAAATTTGAGTAGGGGCAGTAGGCGTTTTTTGCAACCGACTCTGCTCTACTCAAAAGACTCTTTTGATAGCTCGCTAGCTCTTCGTATCGCACACTGTTCAAAACAAAACCACCGCTTAAACGTCAAACGGTATTTTAGCTAACGAGGGAATGAATGGGAAAAGAAGACTCTAAACTAATCCTGATCTCGGTTTCTTCGATGATGGGCTGGCGGCACAAAAATGGCCGCAATCACTAATCCAATTGTGATTAGGGTCGCTAGAACAGGGCTGTTCACGAGGTTCTCCGTAAGCTTTGAATATTCTACTTTTATGGTCTTAGTGTACTGACGGAACAGCTCGCGGCGGAACCTCTTTCGCCTCGCCGGGCCTGCAGCCCTCGCCGCTACTTGTTGATTCCCTTGGAACAAGGTGAGCAAAATAAGCTCCGACCCCGGACAAGTTAAAGCATTACTTGAGGTATCGGAAAATTTAGCTCAACGGAAGGGTATCGCCCAAAAATTGTAGATTCGCGCAAAAACGGCTTACTTGAACACATCCGGGCAGCCACCGAATTGGTTGAACTCATCCCCCCAACGACGCACATCATTTGCTCGTCGCCAGCGACTGTGCCAAAACTCCATTAAGCAAAGTCCTGAATCCAGCTCTACCATAAATAAGTCCTGTTCCGACACATCGCGATAGGGTGGGTAATCGGCACTTTGACCCCAAGTCAGGCCACCACGTCTCTCGGCATAGGCTCGCCAGAAAGCGACGGGATCTAGCCACTCCTCACCCTGTGCGTCGTAGGCCAAGAAACTACCTTCAGTTAAGAAGACCTGACCGTCCCGCGGGTTTTTGGGAAAGTTGTGATTGTCTGCGAATACCGTGAGTAACGGCATCATAAGAGCGAATACTACTAACTTACGCATAGTGACCTCCTGGTTGTTGTCCAAAAGACCCAGGCAGCAGGCCAATTATCACACCTAATTTGAGGCAAATCGCCGGCGATTTCTCAACCGAGCTTTTTCCGCCTCTTTCTCCCGGTTTTTAGGTTTGGAGTTGGTTGCCAGCTTGGACAGCAATTCATGTGATGCGTTGCTAATGGATTCTATCGCCTCGTCGAAAGCTGCTTGATTGATCTGAGAAGGTTTCGCAAACCCTGAGATCTTTCGGACATACTGGAGTGCCGCTGCTTGGATTTCTTCTTCGGTGGCAGGCGGATCGAAGTTAAAAAGCGTTTTGATGTTTCTACACATCAACTACCCCTCGGTTTTAGAGGAATATAATAGGACATAGTGATATTGGTGGGCCTTACCCTCACGCGCTACGTTGACATCATAATAGATCATGTTTTCCGGGTTATCTTTTAGTTTGCCGATGGCAAAACTAACCACCGTCCAGTCTTGATCCGAAGTCTGCTCAGCAACACTCCACTGATA
>JBCCFQ010000845.1:0-2102 GCA_039029655.1 Pseudomonadota bacterium
CACCGATGGCAGCCGACTGCGCTATCTCGGGCTGAAGAAAATCTCTAATACGAATTCGCCCATCGATCTGAAAATCTTCGTGTAGTGATTTCGCGTCTAGACTTGGGTTTAACACGGTCTGGCAATTCGATTAAGACTGTGTCTCTTTCAGCTTTCTGCGTAGTAGAAGGCTGGTCCAGTTCTCGGCCGATGCAATCTGTGCATAAATGGCGGCGAGGTTTCCATCTTTGTGTAGTTCGGCCAAAATGTCGGTACTGAGTTCCTGGAGCTTCTCCGAGTCAATGGCCACATAATTGGCCATAACTTTTTGCTCGGTTTCGCCTTCCGGCGTGTAAGTGGCGTGTTGAGCTGCAAACAAACCTAGTTCGCTTAGTTTTTTGCAGAACGCATCTGTCTGTTGTCGCGCGCCTTGATAACGAGCACAGAACTGTGCCATCTGTTTTGAGTGTTCTGAAGCTTCATCACCCTCAAAAAATGGGAAGTCGGCGTTTTCTCCCACTTGTGCTGCGTTTCGGTCGATAACTACCGCGACTTGATCTTCACCCTGGCGTGCGAAGGCGAAGGGATAGCATCTCAAGTAGGCGGGGATGTAGCTTAGGGTATCCCAAGCGCCGTTGTCGTCCACGAACAAATTGCGATCATCTAGGGCAGCAACTACCGCTAATGGCGTTGGGTTTTCCATGGACGAGAATACGATGGGATAGTACTTCTGAGCTGTCACAAATTCTGTTAGCGTCAAAGGTATTGCCGCGGCGTTCTTGGTATTGGCGTAAGGGTTGTCAAGGTTTACGATGCCTAAGTGTCCATGATCTTCCTTTGTAAGAAGTTCTGGTTTCTCATACAAAAAGATTTTGCCTTCTACGGCGACACCATTTTCACTCATCGTAAAACCTTAAATTTAATGGAAAGATTGGCGCGAAAGGCTACCACATGGCAGTGCATGTGAGAATGCTTTACACCCGTTGTTTTTTTGCTTTTATGGCCCATGCTAAGGGTTTGTCGTGGTTTGAGATTTGAAACTCGGAAGAGACTGCTGATTCCCAGCCGGTCTTCTCCAAAGACTGAACAAAGTTCCGGATCTCGTCCTCCGAGCGTGCTGCCTGACACATGTTTTCGAAGCGCAAGATATTGCGATGCACGTCGGCCTCCATGTTCCCAAGCCATGTTCGAATGTCGTCAAGGCGATAGTCGGAGCGGCGCTCCCAAAGTTGTTTGAATCCCATATACAAATGCGCGTGAATCCCTTCTGGCAGCCGCTTCACTGCATTGCCTAGGGATTGTTCCGATTCGCGAAACGCGCCAGCAGCGGCCCGTGCATCCGCCTCGTGGCCCTTGAACACCATGGTAATCAACGCATCGGCGTTTGGGACAAAGCGGCTCGATAAAATAGTATGGGCTGCATCAAGGTGAGCTCGGTTTCGGGCATCAATGTAACTGTTTCGGAGATGGCTAAGCACCAGCAACGAGCCGCCGTGTGTGACAATTCGTGCTGCTTCGTGGAAAGCGGGCATGCCGGCATATTCGATCCCAAACTGGCTGACAACAACATCAAATTCATGATCAGCGAAGGGTAGCTTGTCTGCAGGACATTGTGTGGTCTCAATCGTTCTGAAACGAGTTCTGAGTTGCGTCAGCGCCTCGTCTGAGATATCTGCGCCATGGAGCTTGTAGCTATGCTCAGTGGGCAGGTGTTGAAAAATAGACCCCGCACCACAGGCCAAATCGATGATGCTACCGGTGCCCCCCAATCCGGCAAAACAGTCCCGCCACCAGCTGGCGACTTCCGGATGGGTTTCTCCTTTGGCATTGACAAAGACCTCGCCGCTGGCAGAGGCATTGTCGGTCCAATAATTCGACCATTCATTGCTTACGTCTGACATGGGTTGATTCTACCAGCACAAAAAAAACGGCGGGCACAAGGCCCGCCGTTCATTCCTCTCCTAAGCGGAATCAGATCAGTTTAGAACTGAGCTGAAGCTCGCAAGAAGTACGTACGGCCAAATACATCGTAGGTGGCTGGGTACGTGTTAGCTTGCTCTTGGTTGTCACCAATGATTGGTGGCTCGGTGTCAAGCAGGTTGTCGATGCCAAATGACAAAGAG
>JBCCFQ010000846.1:0-2097 GCA_039029655.1 Pseudomonadota bacterium
ACCCAGTCGACAATGTTGAAACTGCCAGACAAGTTGCGACATATCGGCGAGCCCATCCGGAGAGCACCATTGTTATCTACCCAGATTGGGGAAAAAATTATTCCTGGCAAAACCTGACGCAAACCGAGACGGCGCGGCTCTTGATTGATGCCGGTGCCGACCTGGTGTTGGGACACGGGGCTCACAGACTACAAGGAATAGAGCACTACAAGGAAAAGTGGATTGTCTACAATTTGGGCAATTTTATGTTCAACTCCAAGGGGCGATACCAAAAGCTTAAGCAGCCGCCGTACAGCCTCGCCGCTTTTTTGGATTTCGCTGAGTTTGAAGGGCAAATTCGTCGGAGACTTCGGCTGTACCCCTTGCTAACGGATAACTTGGTGACGAAGTATCAGTCAGGACCGGTGCCGGCGGAGCATGTCGATGTCGTCCAAAATCTACTGCTGCAACACAGTGCGAACGCGGAATCTGAGCTTCAGCAGGTGGCCCAAGATCCTTTGGGAAACTATTTTGAGCTTTTGTTTTGATTGGCCTTAAGGCGTAACTATGGTTCAACTCCTAGCAGGTACCAGTGGCTATAGCTATAAGGAATGGTTAGGGAACTTTTATCCCAAAGGAACCAAAAACGGCGAAATGTTGCACCAGTATGCCCAGCAACTCCCCAGTGTTGAGATAAACAACACGTTTTACCGTATGCCCCGTGGCTCAGTCGTGGATCAGTGGAGTAATCAAACGCCCGAGACATTTCGTTTTGCCATTAAAGCCAGTCGGCGAATAACGCATTCTAAGAAGCTTCAAAACGCCCAAGAAGAAGTGAGTTATTTGTTCGGTGTCCTAGAACGATTGGAGCACAGGCTAGGGGTGGTGCTGTTTCAGTTGCCTCCGTTTTTTCAAAAAGATGTTGAAGTGCTTAAACGTTTTCTCGCCATACTGCCCAGTGACTTCTCAGTGGCGTTCGAGTTTCGTCATCGATCCTGGTGGGACGACAATGTACGCGAGTGTCTCGCAAGCCACGGTGCTGCGCTGTGT
The DNA here is from genome assembly GCA_039029655.1 of Pseudomonadota bacterium. Lineage (GTDB taxonomy): Bacteria > Pseudomonadota > Gammaproteobacteria > Steroidobacterales > JBCCFQ01 > JBCCFQ01. Next base: position 1,030 of record JBCCFQ010000846.1, read on the forward strand.
GTAACAGATAAGGATGAAGTCAGGGCAGAGGATCTTCATAGCACTGTGGATTGGGGTTATCTCAGGCTTAGAAGGACCAGCTACTCAGATACTGACTTACGTCATTGGATGAAGCTCATCCAAGGTGCAAAGTGGAAGACGGCATTTGTTTTTTTTAAGCACGAGGCAGACGGCGCGGGTCCCAGCTTTGCCCAGCGTTTGCTTGAACTCTCAACATGACGGACAAAGCCGTCATCTGTTAAACTATTTAACAAAATATCAATGCGTCAAACCGTCGAAAGTGGTCTTAACTGACGTTGTTTTGGGCCAATTAAATGATCCACAAATGTTTTGGTAACACTGGTTTTGGTTAGTCAAAACCGCCTGTTACATCAAAATCTTAAGTCTCTTTCTGAAGTGATTTCAAATCACCCCTTAAGCTGTCGCTTAGTGTTTTATGCTGAAAATCCAATGCACGTCGTAGCGCAAAGGCGAAAATTTTGTTAGCTATAACAATGCTGGTTTGTACTAAGTACTCCAACGGCAAAAGAGTCGCTGGAAACGAAGGGTTGGTGTTGTGAAAAAAGAGTCTCCCATCGGCGACGGATTGAGCGTCCTCGCCAATTATCCCCTGGAATCCACGGGGTTGTCCGCTAGTGTGGTGCAAGCGCTAGACTGGTTTTTGCAGGGCAAGATTTCCTTTGAGGCCACAAAGGAACAACTTACTCAGGCGGTTGCGGAGCAACCGGAAATTTCTTTGTCCATGATGAAGCTTTTGGCTTTTGCTCACCAAGGGGATCATCTGTCTGACGATGATTACCAATTTTTGGTAGCAGCAGTGGACAACGCTCGGGTGCAAGAGCAACCAACCCAGAGCTACTACCACGGTGGTCAAGGCGATAATTCTAATGTGGTGGAGTTGTCTACTCGCACGCCAGTGTTGTCACCCCAGAGCCTCGAGCAGCAAGGCCTAAAAGATGGCGATGTGCTTAAAGATCGGTACGTCATTGTTGAACGGGCAAGCGATGGTGGTATGGGCGTGGTTTACAAGGCCGTGGATGGGCGTCGCGAAGAGGCAGGTGCCGATCA
>JBCCFQ010000847.1:0-2092 GCA_039029655.1 Pseudomonadota bacterium
GGTCGGCCAGGAAACTTTCAACGTGGAAGCCATGCTCGATAATCAAAGAGTCGACCTGGCCATCGTCTACTGGGAGGGTCTTGTTGAAGTTCGCGAAGACGGTTCAGGAAAACCCTTGGGTCTTGGATACATGGAGCTAACTGGTTACAACCAGTAGACAGGGTTGCTTCTAGCCGTCACTAAAAAACTTTTTCCTGGCGTCACCGAAATTGCGCTGTATATTGCGCAGGATCCAAACAACCCAGGCTGTCAGGGATAAGCCGACCATCCATACCGGTAGCAAGAAGAAAGCAGCTGCCCAAAAAAGCAGGAAGACCAACCACCGCGACAATATGGCAGGCATTCGCGCCGGTCCAACATCTAACCCCGGGGAATAAACCAGGGATTTAACACCCAGAAACCAACCGTTGGCGATTAGGGTCGCGAAAAAGAAGATAGGCGGAGGTGGTGCTTGATCAATCACTGGATCGTCATCCAGTGCAGCGTCACCGGTCATTTCCTCGTTGGCCAATGCCTTTTCTACCGCGCTCCATACATGAGTGGGGGTGGGGCGAGCAAGCGTGCCTTGCAGGTTCGCAGCAGAGGGAATTGACCGCCAGCGATACAACACCTGTTGGTCACGGGTCAGTACAAGGACGCCGGGTTGAAAGTACCCTTTGGGGTGTTCGATCTTCCATTCAGCGCCGGTCTGTAGAAACTCAAGATTGTCGTTGTTGACATAGAGCTCTAACCAGCCGCGTTCACTACAGGTTCTGGATATCTCCTGATGAGGGTCTCCAACATTTTCGAAATTAAGTGCCCAGTCGGTATGAGCCTGGTTAGCAAGATGTTGAGGTTCGCTGGTGACAGCATACACCTCGCCACCGGCAGCTCGAACAGCATCGACGATTCCTTCTTTGACATAGCCCCGCAACTCGGCGCGACAGGGTGGTCACCAAAAGCCACGATAAAACAACAGTACCGTAAAAGCGTGTTTGTCGATGACGTCATCGATCCATTGCAGTCGTGGCCCCGGTGGCGGATCGAGTTCAGCTTGTGGTTGCCCAACGATTTGCTCTTTACTGGTTGCGAGATTGATCGCCCAGGCATCAGAATCCTGGCTTACACTAAATGTATGTTGTTCGCATCGGTCACCGCCACACAGAATCAGACGGAGTTCGTCTGAACCGGATAGGGCATCGTCTGCATCGAGGATGCCGGTGACTTTGAATGTCTCGCCTTCAGCCAAATCGCTCTGATTGAACCAGCTAACGGCGGCATCGACCTGCGGTTGTAACTCGGTGGGGATGGTTTCGCTGACTTTGGGCATATCAAGGCTGAATTGATGAGATCAAGCAGTTTAGCATCAATATTCAGACAGATTCATTCTGGCCTCTTGGGTCTGAATGCAGCCCACCGGTCGGACTATCCACGTAAACCCATTCGTTGAATAACGCTGCTTGCCCAACATAGGCCTCGTCTTGGTAGAGATTCCAAACGTAGACATTTTTGATTTCGAATCTTTTTCCCGAGGAAGAGATTCTTACGCCGGAATAACTTTTCGAGCAGCCATCTTGTTGGACTTTGGTTAAAAGTTCAGCGCGATCTCTTTGTGAGTCTTCCCGAGCGGACTGGTAAGAGGGCATGGTGGTGATTTCAGCCCACCCCAACTCCCAAAGTGATTGGGCGGAGAGATTAGCGTAAGTAAAAATTGGCACAGCGGCGTTTGAATGCGACAAAACGCTATAAGACGATGCGTAAACAATTTGACCCAGTGATTCGATTGGTGCCTGGATCGGAAAGGGCTCTTCAAATAACTTTTCAAAGTTTGTCTTAAGCAGATGACAATGCATTTGTTGAAAGTCATTGCTGGTGGATGGTTGATCCATAGTGAGGTGCCAAGAGAGCTCTAGTGTTGTCTGATATTTGGATTGCCACGATTCATGGGTTCCTACTTTATCGTAGATAGAAAGCTTTGCGACGTTCGTCGATACCTGAGCTCCCCTGAATCCTTGAGCAGGGACTCAGTGAGACAATACGGTTAGCCCGATTAACCCGAGTGCGGTCAACATCGCCCATCCGAAAAACAACCACAACCAAACTCTCGGTGATA
>JBCCFQ010000848.1:0-2090 GCA_039029655.1 Pseudomonadota bacterium
CGTGCGGCATATATTTTGTATTTGTTTAATCGAAGTTCTTGTTCTAACGCCGAATCCGGCCAGCGAGCATGCACGCCATCCTCCGGTAAGACAAAGTCTTCCGGGATCACGATATTGACGCGATCAGGATCAATTTCTGCCGAAATGGCAGAGTCCATGTTCTCAGTGATGGCTTTGAGCGCAACCCAGGCACCGCAGTAGCGGGATAACTCCCAACCGAAAATGCCGAGGTCTAACACTTCCTGAACGTTAGCGGGATTCAACACCGGGATCGACGCACCCATAAACATGTGTTCAGACTGATGAGGCAAAGTTGATGATTTGGCAGCATGATCATCCCCCGCAACCGCCAACACACCTCCGTACTTGGAAGTACCAAATGCGTTGGCATGTTTGATCACATCCATACTGCGATCGACGCCCGGGCCTTTGCCATACCACATCCCAAAGACACCATCGTACTTAGCGCCATCGAACAAGTTGACTTGCTGACTACCCCAGACCGCGGTCGCTGCCAGATCTTCGTTGACACCCGGCTGGAAAGTAATGTGGTGCCGATCAAGAAACTTTTGTGCTTTCCACATTGCCTGGTCCACCCCACCCAGGGGGGAGCCGCGATAACCAGAAATGAACCCAGCGGTATTCAGCCCTCGTTCGACATCGCGCTGATGTTGCAAAATCGGCAATCTGACCAACGCCTCTATCCCAGTCATATAGGCCCGGGTCGTATCGAGCGCGTACTTATCATCAAGCGTAACTTGGCGTAGTTTTGATGCCGTCATTGACCTGATCTCCAACAAAATGTGGGTAATGAACAGCGGTTAGTTTAGTCAGTTCGCCCGGCAGGTTTTATGTTTTATAGCCCGGATTAGGCGATAATATCGATATTTCTATTCCAATATTTCTATTTATGGAATATTTTATACCTTTAAAAACTCAATATTCTCAAAAACTATTCCAATGACCGAGCTCAATAACACAGACGTACAGTTACTCGACGCTTTGCAAAATGACGGCAGTCTGACTACCCAGGAATTGGCCGACAAGATCAGCATGTCGCAGTCACCCTGTTGGCGCCGGATCAACCGACTCGAAGAGCAGGGCGTCATAGATAAAAAGGTCGCAATTCTCAACCGAGAAAAGTTAGGCATGGAAGTTGTTGTGTTTGCGACTGTGAATTTAACGACACAGGGTCGCAACAACCTCGAGGATTTTGAGCGCGAAGTCGAAATCCTACCGGAGGTCATGGAGTGCTACACCATGGCCGGCGCTTGGGATTACATGCTGAAGATCGTGGCCCGGGATATCAGACACTACGAACGGTTTGTGAGAGAAAAGCTCACCAAGTTGTCACACATTGGTGAGGTGCATTCGCACATCGCCGTCACGGAAATCAAAAATTCAACCGTGTTGCCGCTGACGACTCAGATCAAATAGAACCGCACCTCAATACTTTGGTTAGGCTGCTTTCTTAACCTTCAAGCTCAGCTTAAGCGTGCCCAGCATGATGCCAGGTTGATGCAAGAATTTGTTGTCAGAGGCATATTCAATACCATCCAATCGGTCCAATAAGATTTCCCAGGCGATTTGTTGTTCGAGTCTCGATATACCAGCCCCCGGACAGACTCTTGGACCCGCGGAGAAAGTGAGATGGCGGGTGACCGCTTTTCGGTCAAGCCGCAATTCATAGGGACATTCAAATTCATCCGGATCAACGTTTGCAGCCGCCCAACGTAAGTGCAGCACCGAGCCTTTCGGCACGGTGACGCCTTGGAAGACTTCATCCTGGCTGGTTTGCCGTGTCGACAACCCCTGAGTGGGAGAACGCATGCGCATGCCCTCTTCCGTGAACTGGCGAATCAGTTTGCGATCATTTTTTAATTTTTCGAACAGTCCGGGGTGTTCGCAGATCAGCTGTGCTTGCTCTTCAATCGCGTACTGTGTGGTTTCAAGACATCGGGTTAGAAAGTTGGACGACCGCTTGGCTTTCTGATCCCAACACGGCGCTCTATGCCGTTATGCTCCGCAATTTCCCCTGGGTAGATGGCGTAGCAATTCTAATTCTGCTGGCAGGACTTCAAGCCATCCCC
>JBCCFQ010000849.1:0-2089 GCA_039029655.1 Pseudomonadota bacterium
AGTGACGTGTCCCATCTATGGCGTTGTCAAAAACCACAGAACCTGAGAACTGTTGAAAGGAGCGATTGGCTTTAGAGGCAAGTTCTTTTGATACTTCGATACCAAAAGGTTTCATCTCAAGACCAAGGTCTGCGCACTTGCTTTGGACATCTACCATAAATCGACCACCACCGCATCCAATGTCTAGTATCTTTAGTTTGGTTCGCTCTTGGTTCAGGTTTTTGAGTAAAACATCGAAGAGTTTGTTGCGCTTTTTGAAGACCCGCAGGCGAGTGCGCTTAAACCAGTCGGAAAACTTCGAGCGAATCGGTTCTTGTTTGCGGCGCCGTTCCCGCTCTTTTTCGAAGCTTACCTCCCAGGCGAATTCCTTTTCCAATTTGTCGTAGTCGGGTGGATTCGCCAAGAACACAAACCCCGTGCTTTGGCACTCGACCAAAGACCACTCACCTCGTTGCTCGAACAGCGAAGTGTTGGTTTCTACGCCCGTGATTGGGCAGATCAGCTTTTTTTGCATCTTTTAGCCAAAAACCTATGTTTGGGTCGACCAACGTTCAAAGGGTTACGATGGAAACTTTTAGTCGCTTCTGTACAGCTGTTGGCTCAACCAGTGGACCATACTATATTAGATTCACTAGAAGAAAAGATTCTACTCGAATCCATTGGTAGTAGATGTTGTAGCATGATGAAACGCTGTTCAATCGCTTGGCTGGGCTCTGTGTTAGGGCACGGTACACTGTTGTTGATGGTTGCGTATTTTTTAGACAAGCCATCCTTGGTGGGTGTTGAAAGCGTCATTCCCCTGGTGAGTTATCAAAACGAAGCCGTGACCGACGGTGACGACAATTCCGATGAGCGAGGAGAGGAAACCCGCGCTGAGTTGCTGGAAATCGTTGAGCCGGCTAAATCCAAGGAGCGAGCCACGGAGGTGCAAGACGCTCAGGTTGCGAAACTGTCGAAACAAACCACGGTGGAGACCGGGGGCCGTTTAGCCAAAGCCGTTTCTAGTGCGCCGGTGAGTAGGCCAGCAACTGACGTGTCCGCCTCCGGTGCGGCGAGTTCCAATCAAACCACAGCGATGAATCTCACCCATGTCATGATTAGTACAACGGGTTTGTCACCTCGACTAACGCCGAGTGCCCCACCCGAATGGGATGCTGAGCCGACCCTGGAGGAGCTGACCCCGAAACAAGCCAAAATGCTGGACAAAAAGCTCGAAGAGTTTAGCCAAAATTTTCACGAACTTGAGGACAGCAACGCGACCATGGCTTGGAAGTACAAGGGGCAGACCTATACCGCCACCGTTGACCCCAGGCCCACCATGACCGACACGGACATTGACAGTGTGACTATTAACGTTACCACCACCGAGGACGGCAAAACCTTATCAACAAAAATGAAAATGCGACGACTTGCGTTTTCAAACTATGCTCAATTTGTGAATCGCTGGGATCCATATGTGCAGGTTCATGATGACGAGTTGGATGGACGTTTCCATGCCAACACCGAAATTTCAATCGGCGCGAGTCGTAAGAGTGCGCCTCGGTTTTACGGGAAGGTTACAACTGCGTCGCGAACGGTAAATGTGATTCCGAACGGAAAGAGGGTGCGGCGACAATCGGTTTTTTTGGGTGGCCTGGAAACGGGTGTTAGAAGAATCAACTTACCTAAACGGTTTTTGCCTTTTTCCTCACCGGTAGAAGTCAGTGACGACCAAATTCATCATATCGACGACGATGCGAGAATTGTCTTCGATGACGATGGTTCTTTTCGCTGGCAATATCTTGGCGAGGAAGCCACCGAGTACACAGGTGCGTTGTCTGATTCAACCACTTTTGCTATATTCTGGCAAATTAATTACGGACTATGAATAGAAGAGATGCCATTCGAAATATCCTATTGGCCTCCGCTAGTACGATCTTTATTACGGGTTGTACCGAAGCCAACGTTGTCGAACTCCTCCAAGCAGGGCAACTCCCTTTGGATAAAAGACATAAAATGTACCTGCGAAAAATCAGTGAAGCTTTCCTCCCCGTAGCCGACCTGGAAGATAAAATCGGTAGCCCGGTGGATTTCATTATGACCATGCTCA
>JBCCFQ010000850.1:0-2088 GCA_039029655.1 Pseudomonadota bacterium
AGTTGCTACTTCAACAAGGAGCCATAGACAAAAGTCTGCCGCAACAAAACTATGTGGGGGTTCTTCTTTTTTTGACTTTCGTGGCTGCCCTTGGCAATGCCCTATGGTTTGTGGCTTTTCCGGACTCCTCATTGACAAGTGACTCCGTTGAAAAGGCGCACATCCGTGAATCGGGAATTCCAAGAATAGCAACACAGATTACGGTCGGCTTGGAGCCGCCTTTGTATTCGGGAAGACCTAAACGCTCCGTCCAAGCAGGCTCGTTTGAGGCCTTGGTTGCTTCAAAGGCCCTGTGGGAAATTGTGCTATCTCAGGACGTTCAAAGTGTTGCGCTGCACTTTCACAATGGAGAAATACTTCCTCTGTCAAACGAGAGCGGACGTAAATGGAGATCGGCCGATTGGTCCGTTAGAAGCGCAACCTATCAGATTCATGTCGATGGCCGAGTTCAATCCTCAAAGGCCCATGTGATAGAGGCACAGGCCGACGAAACTCCGATGGTTACCTTGAGCAAACCGAATCGTATGGTGACTGTATTGGACGGGGAAAGCGAAAAAGTTCTGGTTGTAAAAGGGCAGGTAACGGATGACTTTGGCGTGGACGACGCCCGTTTGAGGGTCACACTTGCCCAAGGCAGTGGTGAGCAAGTGGTGTTTCGGGAGCAAGACCACGCCATGGAGGTTAAGAAGACGTCAGACCTTACCTTAAGTCTTAGCGCGACCCTGGGGTTGGAGGGTCTTGGCTTTGAACCTGGCTCGGAACTCTACTTTTTTGTTGCAGCTGAAGACAACAAAGAGGAGGCCCCCAATGTTGGTACAAGTGGCACCTATGTGGTTCGTTGGCTCAGCGAAGAGAATATTGACGTTTTGCCCATCGAGGCACTGGCTATGAACGTTTTGCCGGCCTATTTCAGAAGCCAGCGTCAAATCATTATCGACACCGAAAAACTCATTAAGCAAAGAGACGAACTTGACGAGCAGGAATTCCAACAGCGAGCACAATCCATTGCCCATGATCAAAAGTCACTTCGTTTGAGATACGGCCAATTCCTAGGTGAAGAATTCGAACGTGGTATTGGTGGCGGTGGTCCAACCGCAGACGGACGCGAAGAATCCGATCATCATGACGAAGGCGACGATCATGATGAAACACAGGCTCATCAAGAGCGCAACCAACACGGACTTGGACACATCCACCGCCCTGGACTCGACAACGACGACAATCAACACAAAGATGCCAAACATCAAGCCGAGGAGAACACCCGCGAACTGTTAGCCCACGAGGAGCATCACGACGGTCCCGGACACGATCATGAGATTGGCACACAGGACGACGCTTACATGGAAGCGATCGCCCAAGTGGCCCATTTTCATGACTACAGCGAGCAGTCCACGTTGTTTGATCCCGAAACAACAGACCTGCTTAAGAAGGCTTTAGCCCAGATGTGGGATGCGGAGTTGCAACTTCGTTTGAGCAAACCGGATCCAGCTCTGCCGTTTGAAAATAAAGCCTTGGAGTATCTAAAAACTGTCCAGCAAAGTTCAAGAATCTATTTGTCGCGGGTTGGATTCAAACCCACACCTGTGGATTTTGAAAGACGGCTTACGGGCGAACTGGTGGATGTAAGAAAGTTCGATGACTTACAAGCGGCACACCCCAAAAACATGACGGAACAAATCCGACAGATGTTGGGTGAGATTTCATCCGGTGACATTGCAGCCGCGGAGGCTATCTTGCCCCTCTCTCAGTTATCCAGATACTTAGAAGAGCAATCGATAAAAGAACCTAGTCTACTTGCCAGTCTTGCAGCGGTTCAGGAACTCGTGAATGACCAAGATTGCCAGCCATGTCAGACCCGATTGGCGGCGGGTCTTTGGCAGCACTTAAACACACCGCTGCCGTCACCCATTGCAGTCAAGACTTCCGACATGACCCTGCACTACAAGTCTTTGACCTCAAATTCTGAAGACCGGCCCTAGGACGCAAATTAGTGTTCGATGATTCTGTCTTGTTGTATGGATCATTGATACTCGTGGTGCTGGTTCTAACAACCGTCGCGGTACTCAGTTCCAAGAGACAGCGGACACG
>JBCCFQ010000851.1:0-2083 GCA_039029655.1 Pseudomonadota bacterium
ATCCTTCGTAAAAGTGATCAATCAGGGCACAGAGTATCCACTTACCGAAGTCTGCACCAACGACTTACCAGAAGACATTTTAGAGATCATCGCAGCCCAACTGGGGTTCAGCGTTGAGCAATTGGCCTCGGTGCCTGTGTGCGGTTATACCAGCTTCACACTGACGGGTGATTTTGGTGAGGTGTACGAACTACAGATCACCACAGCCGATGGGGAGGAGATGCGCTCTGTGACTAAGATCAATGAGTTGGTAGACATGCAAGACGTTCGCTTTGAACTTAGTGGCAATAGCGATTCGTTGGGCTTTATCTATGGAACACTGGTGGACCCTGATACGCTGGGCAACGCCTATCGCTGGTTCGCAAAACGTATCAATCAATATCCTTCCTGGAGCGAACACGCTGGTGAGCAAAAGGACAGTCGATTCATTGCGCCTATTGGATCTGCTTTTGAAGACAGCTTTTTCAATGGATTGACATTCGAGTTTGGCTACTTCCGCGGTAGCGAATGGCAGAGCGACAAAGAGGACGACAGGAACGAGGAACTCGGGTTTTTCAAGGTGGGGGATTCGGTGGTTGTCAAAGGATGTGTGATTGATTTTGGAGTGTACAATTTCGTTACCAGCTTCGAGACCAACTTCAGCAGCGGAGGCAATCCCTTCACGTTTCCTGCCAATGTAGAGAGCAATATTGATGGTGGGCTGGGCGTTTGGGCAGGATATGGCGCGGTATTGGATACGATTGTATTCGAGCCGTAAGATTCTTCTGGCATCCGTTAGATTTGCCCCTTCAAAACTCCTGTTATGATTCGATTGTTGCTAGCCGCTTTTCTATCCACCATTCTCGTTGCCGCTGACGCCCAAGAGCAGCGTTTTAATAGCTCTATAACCGATGTCACCGTTTTCTTGTCAGGTGCTCAGCTTACCCAAGAGGGTAGTGTGAAGCTGCAAAAGGGACGTAATACTGTGGTGATGTCTCAGATCACACCCAATGTCAATCCTTCTAGCATTTCTGTACAAGGGGGAGACGCATTTAGAATCATCTCAGCGCAATTCAGACAGAATCCCTTGTCTCCTCTGAATGTCTCAAAAGAGCAGAAGCAGAAAAAGGACAGCCTGGCGTATGCCCAAATGCAAAAGGCTATCATCGATGCTGAGATAGCGGGTTACAACGAGGAAAAGACCTTGCTGCAAAGCAATAGGGGAGTAAAGGGCGCCAATTCACTATTGCTTCCAGAAGACTTGGAAGAGATGGCTGACTACATCCGCACGCGTCATGAGCAGATCGAGGTGAAGCTGTTCGATCTACGAATCAAACAACAAGAAGCACAACAGTTGATTTCTCGCTTGCAAGGTTCGCTCAACGTGGTGAAGGGTAAGGATCAGCAGCGCTCGGGAGAGATCGTGGTAGTGTTGGAAGCTCAAACTGCATTGACGACCAAATTGACATGCAAGTATGTGGTCTACAATGCCAACTGGAGACCGAGCTACGATGTACGCGTACAGGACCTGGGTGAGCCTGTAGAGTTGAGCTATCAAGCAGTCGTAAACCAGTCTACAGGAGTGGATTGGAACAACGTAAGGGTGACTTTTTCGACAGGCAATCCTTTTCAAGGGAATGCCCTGCCTCAGCTTTATCCTTGGTATTTGAATGAGTCGTATGATTTCGGCAAAGTGACCTACGGATACGAGGGGGCTTTTGAGAAATTGCGAGAACGTAGAGAGCCTGCAGCGGAAGATGTGGCTTTCAATCAAATGCCGCAAACCCAGGTCACGCAATCGTTGGTGAGTACAGAGTTTTTGTTGGAAAACCGCCAGACCATCAAGTCAAGCGGAGCAGAGACACGCTTGGAGATGAAGAAATATGCCATTCCTGCAGAGTACGATTACGTAGCGGTACCGCGCAGGGACAAGACAGGGTTCTTGAGAGGGCAGATCACAGGGTGGCGCACGTTGAACCTGATGCCCGGTGAGAGCAACATCTACTTTCAAAAGACCTATGTCGGCAAAGACTACATCAACAGCCAACAAACTAATGACACGTTGAACCTCAGTCTCGGTCGCGATCCAGGCATTAGCATGAAG
>JBCCFQ010000852.1:0-2082 GCA_039029655.1 Pseudomonadota bacterium
CCGGTCGACTCACCGACGGAATCAACTGGTTTGCCTTTGGAGCTTGGAAGTAGTGTCACGTATACCGCTAAATACTCGAGGCAAGAGACCTAACTTTTTTGAGCATTCTGGCTTGGATCAGACGGTGTCCATGGTGCTTGAGCTGATGGCGGAGCTTTGGGTGGTGAAGGAACGTCAGTTTCGTATTGAAAGGCTGCTGGAAAAACACAGTATCGACGTTTCCAACGAATTAGAGGCACTAGAGCTAGACGAAGACACCACGCAGGAATTAGAGCAAAAACGCCGTCAGTTTGTGGAGACTGTCCTCAGAACGTTAGACAATGAGTTTGTCTCCCCAGATCAGCTACAACAAGAAGTCGATCAGCTGTCTGATTCAAAATAATAATAGTGGGGAGTCCTATGGACTGGTATGCCATATTGGTGTTCGTACACATTCTGGGTCTTGTGTTTTGGTTAGGCACAGACATCGGCGTTTTCGTCATTGGTAAATTTGCTCAAAGCCCAGAGTATTCAGTGGAGCAACGTTTGTTGCTGCTTAAGATTTTGGTGATCGTGGATAAATTCCCGCGCTTTAGCATGATTTTTACTCTAGCGACAGGCTTTCAGTTGGGGCTAATGTCTAAGTTGCTGGTGGTGTCTCAAACAGTTGAATGGGTCGTGTGGGCGATACTTTTGCTTTGGTTGATTGTTGTTACCATCAGGCTTACCCGGGAAGAGCATGAAGTCCCTGGTTGGGTTATGCCTGCCGAAAAGACCATTGGCACATTGATATTGTTGTTGTTGCTCGCGGCTGGAATCACGTCCGTGATTGGTGATGGTCCTTTATTGACCACATGGTTGGCGTTGAAAGTCTTATTCTTCGCCGGCATCTTTATCGCCGCTATCTTGCTAGAAAAGGCGTTTGGTCCAGCCCTAGTTGGCTTTACCACTCTGGCCACCGAGGGCTCTTCCGAACAAGTTGAGAAAAACATTAGATCGGGAATGGACAAAACCTACTTCTGGGTGATCTGTATCTATATCTTTGTGTTCTTGGCGGCTTTGTTTGGGGTGTTGAAGCCCGCTTTCTAAAGGTATTCCGTGACGTCGGAGCAAAAATACCCAACCTTGTTTTCAGGCTTCCGTGTTGGAAGCCTTGAGCTTAAGAATCGTATTGTTCATGCGTCCATGACCACGCGCTTTGCCCGTGATGGCAAAGTCAGCGCAAAGTTAAAGCACTATTTTTCAAACCGAGCCAAGGGTGGTGTATCCATCATCGTCTCCGAACCCATCAATGGGCATCGGTATCAGTCGGACCCCCGAAAGTTAGATGTGTTTAACAACCGTGCCGCCCGTTCCTTGGCCGCCACGGTCAATGCTCTGGCAAAATTTGACTGTCATCTCCTAGGTCAACTTCAAGACAACGGAAGGGGTAGAAGAGAACAGGGGCGTAACAACGCCGCCATTGGTGTGTCGGCTCTGCCGGATGACTTGTCTTGGACTGTGCCTCATGTCATGAGCACTCAGGAGGTTTACCAACTGCTAGAAGATTTCGTGCTGTCGTGTAAAAACTTAAAGAGAAGCGGACTGAGTGGTGTCGAAGTATCCGCAGGTCATGGTCATTTGTTTCATCAATTCTTGTCCCCCTGGTGCAACCAACGGGATGATGAGTTTGGCGGCGACTTGGCCGGGCGAACCCGCTTCCTGGGGCATTTAATTCAGGGTATTCGAGACGCCTGCGGCAAAGATTTCCTTGTAGGCATGAAACTGCCGGGTGCAGATGGTATTACGGGCAGCATTGATGAGGCAGAAGCTTTTGCCATTGCTGAAGTCCTCGGAGCCAAGGCAATAGACTATTGGACGTTTGCCTGGGGCAGTCATAGTCATACTTTGTATCATCACTTACCCGATGCCTTTGGCGAACGAACGCCCTATGCAAAGGCCATTGGTAAATTACGACAAGCCTCGCCAAAAATCGCCACGGGAGCCCTTGGCTATTTGACCGATCCCAATGAAGCAGAAAGACTGTTAGTAGACGGTAAGGCTGATTTGATCATGTTGGGCCGACCTTTGGTGACGGATCCCGGATGGGGTGTTAAGGCGGAG
>JBCCFQ010000853.1:0-2080 GCA_039029655.1 Pseudomonadota bacterium
AGTTCGGTTCATGTCCGTATAAACCTCTATTTTTGAACGTGTTCTCCCAGTATAGAACAACTTTTGTCAACAGCGTGGTGGGTCAGTTTGTGCGGTTTAGGGCATAATCTTCGCTGGATTTCCTGATCCAGGACAAAGTATGAGTCAACAAGAACACGTAAAGCACAACCCAGGCGTAAATCGACTCTACCGAGCAACCCTATGTTCCATGAACGGTCTGCGAGCTGCTGTGGCTCGTGAGTCCGCATTTCGTCAAGAGCTTTTACTTCTCATGATCTTATTACCGTTGGCATTTTGGTGGGGACGAAACCCAATGGAATGGATATTGTTGGTGGGAAGCTGCCTTGTTGTGCTGATTGTCGAATTACTCAACTCGGGGATTGAAGCTACGGTGGATCGAATAGGGCTGGAGCGCCATGAGTTATCTGGCCTAGCGAAAGACTATGGCTCTGCCGCGGTGGCCATCTCGTTGGTGTTAGTCATACTGACCTGGACATTAATTGGAGTAGATAGATGGCTATAAAGGGTATGTTCATTTTTATGGCCGTCTGCGCCCTTTCCTTGGCGGCATGCGATGGTGGGGTGGAGCAAAGTCAAGAAGACGCAGTTGATGTTGTTGCAAAGCGCTACTTAACGTTGGCATTGCAATGGAACGAAATCGATAAGGGTTATGTGGATGCCTACTACGGCCCAGATGAGTTGAAAAAAGACGCTTTGTCGGAGGATTTGGGGTGTAGCGACGAAGGCGAATGTGTGTCCGTTCTAAGGAATCGTCTCCGCCGGCTCGCCCAAGAGCTCGAGAGCGTGGACAAAAGCACCTACGACCCAGCCGGTCAAGCACGGATGCGTTATTTGTCCGGGCAATTTCTGGCTATGGAAACACGAATGCGTATGAAGGGTGGCGACGACCTCACGTTTGATGAGGAGTCTAAGGCTTTGTACGGCGCGATGGCGCCTCGCCGCGATGCGTTGTTTTTCCAACGCGTACTTAATCAGATTAACGATAAGTTACCGGGTGACGGTCCGTTGCCCGAGCGAGTCCAAAAATTTCGCGGCGACTTTGCAGTCCCAAAGGACAGGCTGTCCATTGTGTTTGACGCAGCCATTGCCGAATGCAAAAAACGCAGCGGAAAATACATAGAACTCCCCGAAGGTGAGCGCTTTGTCGTGGAGTATGTTTCCGACAAACCCTGGAGTGGCTACAACTGGTATCAGGGACAATTCTTCAGTGTCATTCAAGTAAATACCGATTTCCCTTTGTATATTGATCGTGCTGTTGATTTGGGGTGTCACGAGGGATATCCGGGTCACCATGCGTACAACGTACTGTTAGAAAAAAGTATGGTGAGGGAGCGGGGATGGACGGAGTTTTCTCTTTATCCTTTGTTCAGCCCGCAGTCCCTCATCGCCGAAGGAAGCGCGAACTACGGTATCGAGATGGCGTTTCCGGGTGATGAACGGCTGGAGTTTGAAAAAAACGTATTGTTCCCTTTGGCTGGGTTAGATAAAGGGAAAGCGGATCTTTACTATGAGGTTAACAAGCTTCTTGGGCAGCTATCCTATGCGGGTAACGAAGCAGCGCGTCACTACTTGAATGGTGACTGGTCCGCCGAGCAGGCCCAACAGTGGTTGGTTAACTACCAGTTGAGCGCTCCAGACCGGGCAAACCAGCGTGTCAGTTTTTTTGACACCTATCGAAGTTACGTCATCAACTACAATTTGGGTAAAGACATTGTTGCTGAGTACATCGTGCGAGAAGCGGGTGCAGATTCGGACTTGCGTTGGGAGATTTTCGAAGAGTTATTAGCGTCTCCGAAACTCCCGGCGGACTTGATTGGGTCAGAGTAAGTGTAAAAGCGCGTTTGTTGGGTCGATTACTCTCTGTTCTTTGGTCGCGGTCGGGCGAAATTCCCAAAGTCCCCTTGAATCACTACTTCATCTTCTGTGGTAACAATTGCGATAGTGGCATCGGTTTGGTGCGGTCTGCGAAAGTGAGTCGGATTGACCGGAATTAGCGGCATCGGATTGCTCTGATTTATCTGTGTATAAAGCCGACCCCGACGTTGCGATACGTTCAGCG
>JBCCFQ010000854.1:0-2078 GCA_039029655.1 Pseudomonadota bacterium
CACCCCAGGGGAGGGCTCTTGGGGCCTGGCGCTCAACCGCATCGTCTGCGTAAGCAGAATGCGGACCACCTAACGACGCCAGCTTCGGACTCTTGATTTGAGAGGGTCTCGCACTTGCCTTTGAACTCGATTGGGAATTCTTCTCGGTCTTTATCGGTTTGAGCTGCAATTGGGCTGGGCTTTGAACACCCAACGACATTGCCTCTGAAACAGGCGGATGGAGTGACGCAAGATGATGCAACGTCATCGCACCGGCTGGCTCAGCGGGGTCCAATTGCTGATGTGTGAAGAGGTTGAAACTCACGAACAACAAGACTGCGCCCGATACGCAGGCACAAACCTTGGACGCTAGCATCATGAGTTGCCCGCCTCTTTGAGCATATTTCGACATTACAGCGTTTCCCATGACGCTTTTCAGTGTTTGAACGCACCATAGGCAACCCAAATGGACAATTTGCGCAAAAAAAGAGGCAAATTTGTATTAAATTGAAGAGGTTGGCTTGCTGTGAACAAGACAAATTCGCCGGAGGCTCGGTAGTGCGGGCGGGACGGAGCCGTAAGGCAGTCGCTTGAGCCTGACCTACCACCATTCTCTGGGTTGAACTGACTTGTGGCTTCTTGTTAGCTGCTGATGGTTGCAATTTTCGAGTATGATGGGCCGGAAGGGTTAGCCTTAGAACTAGTGGGCAGGGATGGTCATTTGAGAAATATTGTTGATCGGATTTTGGCCTTGGGTTGCGATTTGGATACCCCATTAGAACTCAGAATCCCGTATCGGGTTTGCAATCTTTTGCTGATTACAATGATTATTCTCTCATCATTGTGGGGAGTTCTGGCTGTAACGGTCGAGCTCTTGATTGCGAGATCTGTCCTTTTCTTGCGTAATCTGTAGAGCTAGGGCAGTTGGGCATTTGCCGGAAGGCGTTCAGTTCATATGGATCGCGCATTCTAGACAATGTGATTACCACCGGTATTCTATATCGCGGGCGCTCGCCCGATAACCCGGAGTTTGAGCGCTCTTGCTCGGTCAGAAAGCCATCCCCGGCCTGGCTGGCCGGGCCCTTTTGGCTTGCAACACCTCTAAGCGAATCTACCGTTAGTTGGCATGCCGTGCGATACTGTTTATAATTGTCGTTCAGTTTGCGTTATTTGCCGTAGATTTTTTGGTAGTCAGTTCCGAAGCGTGAGTAAATGGACAAGCAGTTGGTCAATCAGGTCGACAAACACTTTGGCCAATGGCGACAAGGTGCTGTTTGGCTTTGACCACTTCGGTTCTGTACATATTAAAGTCAAATACGGGCCGTTTAACGCACTGACTTCACGCTACCAGACTGATCAAGAGACCTACGGCGCAGTTCAGACGCATCTCTCTCTCAGGCGCCAGAGCGATGGCGAACAAAGCAATGTGAGTCACCGGGAACTGCCAAGCAATTCTCCTCCGGATGAAACTTCGGCCACAAAGGCGAGCCCACCCGAGCCGGCTGCACCATGCCTTGATCTGGCGGGGCAGTTCAACCGCCGGCATGGACTAGCGGATGTCCAGTGGAAAGCATACTAACGGAACTATCGATCGCAGCGTGATAAGAAGCAGTTTGAGAGACGAGTTGATGCCGAGGAGATTGAGTCACTACGGTTTGAATTAAGCTCGATCAATCAGGCTTGGGAAAGCATGGTGTCGGGAGACGTTCCTGAGATTGCTGAGGAAATTTGGTACTCGTTGCACCCAAACATGTCTCTCCATAGGTTAGCCGATGAACTGCGAGTCCCCTTACGCGAGCTTGTGTTCTGGGTATGCGTGTTCAAAAGGCATCTAGATGTGCGCGAAGATTTTGACACCGGGGTGTATGTATTTTGCCGTGATGGCAGCGACGTGGGATTATCCACTGCGATTGCAAGCAAGCTGAGAAAGGCGCACTGACTTTCCCCGATGAAGCTGGCCGGGCCCATGCTTGTCACCTGCGGTCCATCACACATTTTGTTGCAGATTGCTCAGGTGCGCTAGGTCTAAGTGTACGTCATTTCTCAGACTACTTTGACCCGAAGAGCATACTTTCCAGTCCTCATTAACCAATAAGGAC
>JBCCFQ010000855.1:0-2074 GCA_039029655.1 Pseudomonadota bacterium
ACAAACCACCCACATGGTCTTTCCACCATTCTTCCCAATCCAGGTAATTGGCAATAGCGTGATGTAACACAACCACCCCTCCCCCGTTGTCTAGGAAGGTTTCTAGGGCATCGCGCTCCTGGTCGCTCGCCACATTGTCTCGGTGATACATAAGAATGGCATCAAACTGCTCTAAACTGTCGCCATACAGAAATGCGTTATCGTCAATATCGCGAACGACCAAATTTATCCCTGTTCTGGTTCTTAGCTCTCGAACAATGGAAGTGTTGTAACCAACACCGCCCACGGTCATCAGCACGTTAACCACAGAGTGAGTGTCACCCCAAACTTTCCCGACCACGCCGATAAGGCACGTAATAATGAGTGCAAGATTCTTCACTTGGAACTCCTTAGATCATCTGCCCGAAATCGTATGGACGAACGATACACTCAGGTGCGCCGTTGCAGACCTCTCTATGAACAGTAAAGGAAAGAAGATCCAAATTGTCCGGGCAGTGAGTCGACCCTGTTTAGTTACTCGAATCCCTGACCTCAAACATTACGGTCACACTGTGGGAGTAGCCATCCGTACCATCCCCTTGGGGTTCGTCCAGCGTCCTTCTAGTGGCCAGCAAAAATCGACCGGTTGTCTTTGTCCTTATTCGACACTGACCTTGTTTGTCGGTGGTGCAAACATCTGTGGCGTCGTGACCCGATCCACCTTCGGCAAAGATGTTCACTTCTTGGTTTGCCAGCGGAGCACCATTTGCCATTACCCGGATACCCAAGCTGCCCCCTGGACGCGCCTTATTAGGATGATCGGAGAAGAGAATTTCCAACGGATCTCCACTCATCTCCAGTACTGAATCGGTCTCGGTCCCCAATGTCACGTACGCCATGGACTTATTGAAGTAAAGCCGCGAGCTCACCACCTCGCTATCCGTAAAGTCATCACGCCTGCCAGGTTGCCAAACATCTTTTCCATCAATCTTTAGCAGCGTCCAAGACATGAAAGCTTCCTCTGCCTCCAACCTATAGGTGCCGGGCTCAGTAAGCTCAACTTCACCAACAGTCTTGGTCTTTCCAAGATACATATTCGGAAATGAGCGACGCAACCCATCAGGCCCAACGATCCACCATCGGTAGTAGCTGCTGGGACCTGAATCTGGGTGAAATCGCTGATCGCCGAAAGTGTGATCGAAGCTCAGCCAAGCCTTCTCCCTTGAATCTACAAAAAAGTTAGGTGAGAGCCACTGGTAGTGGGCATGCGCTGCAGTCTGCACACCAAAAGTGACCAGTGCCAGCAAAAATATCTCTATTGTCTTGGTTCTTCTACTCATATTGTTCTGCCTTTGGTTTTGCTTTTTCCAATCCAAAGCGCTTGTATTGGCAAAGCGTTTAGTTAAAGCGCTAGCCTCAAGCGCTGATGGTTTGGGCCATTTTTTTATTCCTCAATTGCTGCCTCACCCAGTATCGACTACATACGCGTGGTCATCGCATCGGTGTGGCGCTCATGTCAGATATCGTGTTAGACCATTAGAAGTACTCTGCACCTATGCAGATGGCTTCTAGTTGGGCGGTCTTGAGATTGTAGTTCTGAGTCGCTTAAGGAGAGGCGCGGGAATCGTAATGAAAGCTAACGCTGACTGTGGTTGGGGTGAGATTGCATGCCAAACCAAAACCGGTTGGTTGCGTTTCAGCAACGTAGGCAACGAGGGAGTCGAGTATGGCGTCATCGGTTCGCTCCGCATGGATGCAGAGGTTGCATGGCTCTGTGACTCCATGACCGATGTGTTCTGCCTGGTGTTCGGCCCATACGAGCTGCAGCGTCAGCAATGAGCACGCCATAAACCAAGCAAGGCGTTTTCTTATTTTTGCTGAGATGGGAAGCGCTGACACAACTTGTGATACCAATTCGCTACCGGGAGAAGCCATTTTTTTAACACAGAAGAATGCGACTCGACAACCGCGCGACCCGGAGAATGACCACAGCGTATATCTACTTCACAGCAATAGTCTTGGCGGCCGCTCCATTCGAGTAATGAATTGGCCATTTCATCTACAAGTTACAAACTGACCCACCACCGTGTTGATG
>JBCCFQ010000856.1:0-2067 GCA_039029655.1 Pseudomonadota bacterium
GCCTTGTCCCCAAGCAATTTTTGGTAAAGCTTGTGTTGAGAAAAGCGATGAAGCATTTGACATTAGCGTCTCGTATAAATTGGGATTAGTTGATGAATTGTAAGCCTGTTTCTCCGGCTACAATCACCTCATCTGCCATATTCAAAAATAGACCATGCTCTACAACGCCTGTCCGCTCATTAAGCGTTCTTGCTAAGCCAGCTGGGTCGTCAATTCCTTGAGGAAAGGTGCAATCAAGAATGTAGTTGCCATTGTCTGTGACAAAAGGCGCTGCTTCGCCACCCCGTAGAGTGGGCGTGCAACCTAAGGTGGCTAACCAATTAGCCTGATAACGCCAGGAAAATTGTACAACTTCGACAGGAAGCGGGCCACGTGTGCCAATTTTTTTGACAGGCTTGGTATCATCAACAACGACAATAAAATATTTAGCCGTAAGCTCTACCATTTTTTCGCGCAACAAGGCGCCACCCAGCCCTTTAATTAAGTTGAGGTGGGGATCGACCTCATCGGCCCCATCGATGGCTAAATCAAGATTTGGGTGGCTATCGAGTGTTGTTAATGGAATGTTATATTGACGGGCTAAGGTCTCAGTGCGCTCAGAGGTCGGCACACCAGTAATATTGGCTAATTCTCCGGATTGCCACAGTTGACCAATTTTGATGACAGCATGACTAACCGTGGACCCACTGCCCAACCCTAATGTCATACCACTTTTTACCTGTTCAACGGCTTTTTCGGCCGCGCGCTGTTTAAACTGATCGATAGACATGATCAGTTACCGTTTTGAATTGTCAATGGTTTCGAGGGCGCGCAGCACAATATTGTCAGCCGTAAAACCAAATTGTTCTTGAATGGTTTTGTACGGTGCAGAGGCACCAAAACGATCTAACCCAATAACCTGACCTTGAGTGCCAACCCACTGCTCCCATCCCATTGTTACACCGGCTTCGATGGCCACTCGTGCTCTAACGCCCGCGGGTAAGACGGATTCGCGATATTCGTCACTTTGAGCTTTAAACAGTTCCCAACTGGGCATACTAACAACTCTTGCGCCAATTCCTTGGTCTGCCAACTTTTTATGGGCTTCTACTGCAAACTCTACTTCAGACCCTGTAGCCATTAAGATAACATCAGGATAAATTCTATCTGTGTCCAGCAAAACATACGCCCCTTTTTCCAAATTGGTCGCATCTGCCATAGTAGCTCTGTCGTAGATGGGTAGTTTTTGACGGGTTAGAACCAAGGCAACTGGGCCATCTCTCCGTTCTAGAGCGACGCGCCAGGCTTGGGCTGTTTCATTGGCATCCGCTGGCCGGATAACTGTGAGGTTAGGGATTGCCCGAAGGGCTGCTAAATGTTCAACAGGCTGATGCGTTGGACCATCTTCACCCAAGCCGATGCTATCGTGAGTGAAAACATAAATGGCTGGGATATGAGACAGTGCTGCCAAACGCATCGAGCCCCGACAGTAATCAGAGAAGACAAGGAATGTGCCACCATAAGGAATGACACCGCCGTGCAAAGCCATGCCATTAAGGGCACCTGCCATCCCATGCTCGCGTACTCCAAAATGGAAATTTCGGCCAGCAAAGGTTTCGTTGGCAAATACAGGATAGCCTTTGAGGTAGGTGTTGTTACTCGGTGCTAAATCGGCCGACCCCCCAATGAGATTAGGTAAAACAGGCGCGATCGCATTAAGTGTGTCGCCAGAAGCGGAGCGGGTAGCCATGACTTTTCCATCGGCTGGGAAGACAGGGATCGCTTCCTCCCATCCTTCTGGAAGCTCTCCCGAGAGTGCCTGGCGAAATGCTTCAGCCTCATCTGGGTGCGCTTTGGTGTAGTCATCTAGACGTGTTTTCCAATCAGCTTCTATGGTTGCACCCTGATCAACAGCCTTTCGAAAATGGGTAAGTGCAGTCTCGTCAATTTCGAATGTTTTATCAGGATTCAGATTGTATTCTTCTTTAGTCAGTCGAACCTCTTCCGAGCCCAGCGGGGATCCATGGACACCCGATGTATTGGCCTTATTTGGACTCCCAAAGCCAATAATTGTACGACAGGCGATAA
>JBCCFQ010000857.1:0-2063 GCA_039029655.1 Pseudomonadota bacterium
CCAACCCGTTTGCAGCAGGCACAAATCCAGCTGGACAGTCGCAACGAAATGATCCGATGACATTGACACAGCTGGCAAATCGACCGCACGGAGAGTCATTCAGCACAGGAGAAAGACCACTGCCGCTGCCACTAGCGAATACCGATCCAGAACCAGAACTGACCCCAGACTCGGAAGTACCAGATTGCATATCTCCAGAGCCAGACTGCCCACTGCCTGATGCGGAGAACATACCGCTTCCTGATCCACCAGATCCGCTGACACTACTGTCTACACCAGTGATCGGTGTTGGAGGTATGGGTGTCATCGATGATGTCATAGTGGGAAAAAATGGTGTTGGCACACAGGTGCTACAATTTTCGCGAAAACTGTATGATTCTAATGGGTTTTTCCTAAATTCCACGTCTGGGTTGCGGCTTGTGGCTGAAAGACAAACCCAGGAAGTCGGGTTTGTCCGAACGTCGACTTTATGGCAAGAACATCCGGTTATTCCACGTCTAAACCGGCGATGGGCAGGCCGCTTTCTTTGTCGATCGCCAAAAGCATGAATCCATATTTTTTCTTCAGAGGTACGAACGTCATTTGATCTAACCTGTCCGCGTGCTTCTCTTTGAACCGTGCGATTTTTTTCTTCGTGGCCTCGTCCTGATTCTGCAACGCAGACAATGAGATGGTCCGTTCAAACACCTTATCCAAGTGATCTTCGTAAGGTCTATAAAACTCCGGTCGCCGTTCGATGTCCGCCGCACCACCCAACACCACTTCCTCGGTGAGCTTGCTTCTTTCCTCGGCTGAATCCGGTAAGAACACGATGGCCAGTCTTGGCCCCACCAAGGGTATCTGCTTCAACTCATCGAATCTGGTGTGGTTTCTGTCCACTTCTGAAGCGGTGACAATATGAAAGACGTCGATGGCGTGTACCAAGTACAGAGGCCTTTCTTTGAAAAACACAAATGTGCCGTAGGCCAACGCGGCGATCTGAATAAATGCAATAACAGACAAATCAAACCTAAGACTGGGCTTGTTAGGTTTGTATACGATAAAGGTCAAAATTGGACCCAGTATCAAGTCGACAAAGATCAGAATCTTGACTACGTCCCATCCGCTCATGGCGGTGAATAGGGGGTCGGGATACCAAACAAAAACAATGATGCCCAACACCAATCCAACAACAATTAGACTAAGGCTTAAATGAGCGGCAAATGCTTTGAATTTGTTCATGGCTGGGGTTGGAAGTGGAGTCGGGCGCTATTTTAGCGTTGGTGGTTTGGGCCTGGCAATGTGGTTTGGGACTGGCAATGTGGTTTGGGTTCGGGCTCTAGGGTTTGGACTCTAGGCTCTAGGCTCTAGGCCCTAGGGTCTAGAAGACCCAGCTCGGCACTCGTCCTTCAACCCGTAGAACTTCAATACTTGTGACTCAAGGCGGCCCCAAAATGGCCACACCTAGAGCCTGAAGCCTAGAGCCCACACCCCTCATCGTGGTCCGTCACCAGCCTGGCAACTGATTCTGTTCCACGCTTCATCTCAGCCATTGGAACTGTGATTACCATCAAGTCATTGTTTATGCTTTTCGTTTACGGTTTCAAGTTGCTTGATCGGGTACCCGTTTTTATGCGCAAACTTGGCCTTGTGGTGTTGCTTACGCTTCCGTTCTTAGCCGGTGCGTCCACAAAGAAAAATAAGCAAACCGGCATCTATCATCGTGTGGAAATCATGAAGGACGATGAGGCCGAGGTCATCACCAATTCTGAAGAATTGGAAGAATTGTTCAAACGGCGTGGCCTGGTTTACCAAGACCCCAAAGTGACGGAGTGGGTGTCCAGGATTGGTGAGATGGTAGCTCCAGACTCCACTGATCCCTATATCAATTATCGTTTTTTCGTTCTCCGTGACCCAACCCCCAATGCTTTCGCTTTACCCGACGGACAGATTTATATCCACACGGGTATGTTGGCACGATTGCACAACGAAGCTCAGCTTGCGTGTTTATTGGGTCACGAAGTGGTTCATGTGGCAGGTCACCACGGAATTCTTGTTCATCGATCCAACAAGAAGAAAGCCGC
>JBCCFQ010000858.1:0-2062 GCA_039029655.1 Pseudomonadota bacterium
AATTTCTACTCATCTGCGAATGCAGCGTGAAACAATATGAGCGTACAAGTCGCTAGCGTTTCCCATCACAGCCGTTCCACCTCAGAAAGCTCTTCCATGCCTTGAGTAATAATACTCAAGCGACCTGCGAGACTTCTGAGGGAATCGTTGTTACTCTTGATATTTCGTAAAAATCTGGTTATTTGTAGATGATACGTTACAAAGCTCTTTTACACCCCAGCATTGATTGGAGAGGATAGCCTCATGACCATTGCAATGGGTCGGAGCCAAGTCCAGCGCAGCTTTTTTGATGTCATGGACGACTGGCTCAAACGCGACCGCTTCGTTTTTGTCGGCTGGTCCGGCCTGCTTCTGTTCCCCTGCGCCTACATGGCCCTGGGCGGCTGGCTCACCGGCACCACCTTCGTCACGTCCTGGTATACCCACGGACTGGCAAGCTCCTATCTCGAAGGGGCTAACTTCCTGACCGCAGCTGTCTCTTCCCCCGCTGACAGCATGGGTCACTCCTTGCTCCTGCTCTGGGGACCTGAGGCTCAAGGTAATTTCACCCGCTGGTGCCAAATCGGCGGCCTCTGGTCTTTCGTCGCTCTCCACGGCGCTTTCGGCTTGATCGGGTTTATGCTCCGTCAGTTCGAGGTGGCTCGCCTGGTGGGCATTCGCCCTTACAACGCCATCGCGTTTTCGGCTCCGATTGCCGTGTTCGTGTCGGTGTTTTTGATGTACCCCTTGGGTCAGTCGAGCTGGTTCTTTGCCCCTAGCTTCGGCGTGGCTGGCATCTTCCGATTCTTGCTGTTCTTGCAAGGGTTCCACAACTGGACGCTCAATCCGTTCCACATGATGGGCGTGGCGGGCGTTTTGGGTGGCGCGCTGTTGTGTGCGATTCACGGTGCGACGGTGGAGAACACTCTGTATGAAGACCAAGAGGGTGCCAATACTTTCCGTGCGTTCGAGCCGACTCAGGCAGAAGAGACGTATTCGATGGTGACGGCGAACCGTTTTTGGTCTCAGATTTTCGGGATTGCGTTTTCCAACAAGCGTTGGTTGCACTTTTTCATGCTGTTTGTCCCTGTGATGGGGTTGTGGATGGCGTCGATTGGCATTGTCGGTTTGGCCTTGAACTTGCGTGCCTATGACTTTGTCAGTCAGGAAATCCGTGCGGCGGAGGACCCAGAGTTTGAGACGTTCTACACCAAGAACATTCTGCTCAATGAGGGGATTCGGGCTTGGATGGCGCCTCAGGACCAGCCTCATAAGCATTTTGAGTTTCCTGAGGAAGTTCTGCCTCGCGGTAACGCTCTGTAAGTTTTTTTAGTGGGTGACCGACCACGAGGTCGGTCACTGCTATTTTGCTTACACCTGCTGATTGATTTTCACTACATTGTTTTTCCCTTAGCGACCTGAGGAGGCCGTCTCCTGTGACGACAACGACCTTTAACTCAGCTGCATTGGGCGATCGCTCTCAGGGTGGTTTCGCTTGGTGGTCGGGCAACGCTCGCCTGATCAACTTGTCGGGCCGCTTGTTGGGCGCACATGTCGCTCATGCTGGACTGATTGTATTCTGGACCGGAGCTATGACTCTGTTTGAGGTGGCTCACTTCGTTCCAGATAAGCCGATTTACGAACAAGGCTTCATTCTCATGCCTCACTTGGCTTCTCTCGGTTGGGGTGTCGGCCCTGGCGGTGAAGTCATTAGCACCTACCCCTACTTTGTGGTCGGTGTGTTGCACCTGATTTCTTCTGCCGTTTTAGGCTTAGGTGGTATTTATCACGCCATCCGCGGCCCCGAAACGCTAGAACAGTATTCTCCGTTCTTCGGTTACGACTGGAAGGACAAGAACAAGATGACCACGATCATTGGCATTCACCTGATCCTGCTGGGTCTGGGTGCCTTCTTGCTTGTGGCAAAAGCGATGGCATTTGGCGGCCTGTACGATACTTGGGCTGCTGGCGGCGGCGACGTTCGCGTAGTTACGAATCCGACCCTCGACCCGCGGGTGATCTTCGGTTACTTATTTAGGTCTCCCTTTGGCGGCGAAGGCTGGATCGTCAGTGTCAACAATCT
>JBCCFQ010000859.1:0-2062 GCA_039029655.1 Pseudomonadota bacterium
CTCATCATTGCGTTTTTTTACACCGATATCTATGGACTGGATCCCGCTGACATGGCCGTCCTGTTCATCGTAGTGCGTTTGATCGACGCGGTCTCGGACCCGGTCATGGGCATGGTCACAGACAAGTGTCATAGCAAGCATGGTCACTACCGGCCTTTCATGTTGTGGTTTGCTATTCCTTTCGGTGTCGCTGTGTATCTCGCCTTTATCACGCCTGATGTCGCCTATACATACAAACTGGCCTGGGCGTACTTTAGTTACATTCTGCTCACCTTGATGTTCACCATCGTAACGATCCCTTATATTTCTTTGATTGGCGTAATTACAGATGACCCGGCCGAACGATTGAGCGCCAATGGATATCGATTCGTCCTAGTAAAAGTCGCGGCATTCCTGGTGACCATCGTCGTTCCCGCGCTGGCGGTGTACCTGGGGGACGGCAATATGCAAGACGGCTATCAGCCTGCGATGGGGCTGATGGGAATTCTGGGGTCGGTGCTATTTCTGGTTTGCTTTTTCACAACAAAAGAACGCATCAAACCTGTCATTGAAAAGACAAAGTTAATCGAGCAAGCCAAGTTGCTATTGAGGAATGATCAGTGGCTTCTCTTGTGTTTAGCCCTGGTCCTGTTGATGTGCGGCATTGTGATAAGAGGCTCTGTCGGAACTTACTACGCCAAATACTATTTGCATGGCGGAAATGATCTGATCTCACCGTTTCTGGCAACGGGTGTTACCGCCTCAATCCTGGCAATGATCGCGAGCACCTGGATAACCAAGTTTTACTGCAAGGTTAAGCTATTTCGATATAGCCAAATTTTGACTTTTGTACTTTGTATCGCGATGTACTTCATCGTTGGCCAGGACGACGTTGCTCTCGCCTTCGTGTTTACATTCCTGATCTGGTTCGCTGCGGATCTGTACATGCCGATTTTCTGGTCATCAATCGCAGAAGCTGTTGACTATGGGCACCGAAAAACCGGTACCAGAGTGTCCGGGTTGGCATTCGGCGGAATTTCATTTTGCCAGAAACTGGGTATGGGTATTGCAGGCGGTTTATTGGGATATTTGCTGAGCTACTTCAACTATCAAGCCGATGTCGAACAAAGTGAGTTTACGCTTAATGGCATTGCACTATTGATCACCGTTATTCCTGCACTCTTCCACCTGGCTATCGGCTTGATCATGTACAAATACTATATTAGCAATGAGTACTATCACGAGATCGCGGCCGACCTTAAGTTATCGGAAAGTCAGTAGGACTCGATATGCCACGATGCTGGGTGATTGGTGATGCTGCCGTTGATCTCATACCGGAGGGTGATCATTACCTGAAATGTCCTGGAGGTACCGGGGCAAATGTTGCGGTCGCATTATCAAGACTTGGTATTGATTGCGCGTTTGTTGCCAAACTTGGCGATGACCCTCCGGGCGCATTCATTATTGAAACGCTCGAGCGCGAAAATGTGAACGCACAGCATGTGTCATTTAGCGAGCGGCATAAGACCAGTCTCATCATCGTTTCAATTGATGATTCCGGCGAAAGAGAATTCACCTTCATGGTGAATCCAAGTGCCGATTCCCAGTTAGAAAACTCGGATATTCCCACATTTGAGCAGAATGATTGGCTTTGCGTTAGTGCATTTGTACTGGCTCGACAATCGTCAAGAGAATCGACGTTTTTGGCGATACAACAGGCGAAAAAGGCAGGTTCTTTCGTATGCGTTGATGCGAATATGCGTATCGATATGTGGGACGATGGGTCGCTAATGATTCCAAGGACACTAGAAGCCTTAAAGCTAGCGGATATAGCCAAGATGTCTGGAGACGAGCTGCAGGTTCTAACCAATACAACCTCCATTGAGGACGGCCTGGAAGAAGCCAGGCAGTGGCCTGCAAAGATAAAGGTTATTACGCTGGCGGAAAAAGGCGCAGTTGTACTGACCGAAAAATCTGAGTTGTATGTTGAAGGGTATGACGTTCCGGTTGTTGATATGACAGGTGCTGGGGATGCGTTTTTCGCCGCCTTTGTTAGTAATCTTATGCCCTTCGACAATTGGAC
>JBCCFQ010000860.1:0-2062 GCA_039029655.1 Pseudomonadota bacterium
AAATCATCGATGCATTAGAAGGGGAACGTAAGGAAGCCTTTATGCTGCACTACAATTTCCCTCCATATTGTGTTGGCGAAACCGGTTTTATGAGCGGTCCAAAACGCCGGGAAATCGGTCATGGAAAATTGGCCAAGCGCGGTATCCAAGCGGTCATGCCGGATATGGAGACCTACCCCTATGTCATACGTGTTGTGTCTGAGATCACTGAATCTAACGGCTCAAGCTCAATGGCGTCTGTATGCGGCACAAGCCTGTCGTTAATGGATGCAGGTGTGCCGATTAAGGCACCTGTTGCTGGCGTAGCCATGGGTTTGGTTAAAGAAGAAGACCGGTTCGCGGTTCTAACCGACATTCTTGGTGATGAGGATCACTTGGGCGACATGGACTTCAAGGTAGCAGGTACGGCTGATGGCGTGACTGCGCTGCAAATGGATATCAAGATCACTGGTATTACCCGTGAAATAATGGACACTGCTTTGGCTCAAGCCAAAGACGCAAGACTGCACATCTTGGAGAACATGAACGAAGTCATTCGGACTCCTCGCGAGGAAATGTCGGAATTTGCGCCACGTATCGACACTTTCAAGATCGACCCAGAGAAGATTCGCGATGTTATCGGCAAGGGCGGCGCTGTTATTCGGTCCATTACCGAAGAAACCGGTGCCACCATCGACATCGATAACGATGGTACGGTGAAAATTGCCTCAGCAGACAACGCGGCAGCCAGCGAAGCCCGTCGTCGCGTGGAGCTGATCACCGCTGAAGTCGAAGTAGGCTCCATCTACGAAGGCAAGGTTGCACGACTGATGGACTTTGGTGCTTTCGTCACGATCCTGCCCGGCAAAGATGGTTTGGTGCATATCTCACAGATTTCCGAAGAGCGGGTCGAGAATGTTTCCGACAAACTCAAGGAAGGAGACATCATCAAGGTCAAAGTTCTTGAAGTAGACCGCCAAGGGCGTATTCGGTTGTCTATGAGAGGTTTGGACGCCGCTTAGGTCTCGAAGAAGCCGAGATAGCTGCAAGTCAGTTCGCTAAAGGCGTGACAAGCATCCATGCTTGTCACGCCATCGGCGCGATTCCTTCGCTTTTGCCGTCATCCTGGCGGATGCCAGGATCCAGTAATACTTTGCTGCGAAGCAGCTCCTCTTAGGGCCAGCCCCCAGCCCCTAAAAAACCAACAACGCCACCAAATAAATCGGCGCAATGGCAAACAGCGAAATCACGCAATACCCCATGATGTCACGTATATGTAAACCCGCTATGGCCAACACGGGTACGGCATAGAGTGGTTGAATAGCATTGGTCCAAACCTCACCCACGGTGACCGCCATAGTGACTCTTGGGATGTCTGCGCCCAGCTGAATTGCCGCTTCGGTAACAATAGGGCCTTGTACGGCCCATTGGCCGCCTGCTGATGGAATAAAAATGTTTAGGAAGCCTGCGCTGAAGAATGTCCACAGCGAGAGGGTTTCTGCCGTGGCCACTTGAACAAAACCGCCTACAATCATGGCACCGAGTCCGGATTCTGCGATTAGACCCATGAGTCCCGCGTACAATGGATACTGAATCAAAAAGGGTCCCGCCACTTTGGCGGCATCGCTTAACAACTTGATGTAGTGTTTTGGGGAATCTGCGAATGCCAGCCCCAACACCACGAAGGTCATGTTTAGGCTGTTAAGTTGTAATTCACCCCCTTGGAGAAAAAACCGTACGACATAGACACCACCTATGAGGGCGAGGAGTAGTGTCACCCATCGTGCGTTTTCTAACTTCTCGGAAGGAGTCGAGTAAATGATTTTCTGATCTTTGGGTGGGTTGTCGGCTTCGTCTTGGTAGGGAAACTCATAAATGTCTTTATCATCTGGAGCTAGTCGACACAGAACCTGGGGCAGGATGACAAGGATGGCGACAACAATCCCAATACTCCACAGGGAGAAAATGGTTTGATCCAGTCCAATCAGCCCGATTTTTTCCTGCAGAAAGTGCCCGGGCGTGTTTACCGTCAAGGCGATAGAACTCGAAAGTCCTTGCATTCCCACAAGGCCGCCGGAGTAGC
>JBCCFQ010000861.1:0-2061 GCA_039029655.1 Pseudomonadota bacterium
ATTGAAAGAGAACGTAATTGTAGGACACCTTATACCTGCTGGAACGGGACAACGGCGATTCCGTGATATCGTTGTCGGTTCTAAGAAGGAATTGGCTGAACTGCAAGCTGCGCTTGGAAGCGATCTGGCTGTCCCTTCCTCTGGCGACGGAAGCGATGTAGAACCCGTTGGATCTCCTCTGTAAAGAGCATAAATCTGAACTACATAGGAAAGGAGTGCCTGCATGCAGATTTGATCTGCTTGGATACTTCTTTCGCTTCTGGCTATATCTCTTTAGCCGGAGTTATCGCGCGGAAACCCGCGCGGACTGGCGCGATGCGGCGGGTTGGGAACGACCCTTTATCCTCCTTGAGTTTGTGGCTTCGGCGCTTCTGGGAATCGGTATCCCCGCCTTAGTCGCTTGGTGGGTACTAGCGCCGTGATCCAAAACACCACGAGTTCATCGACTACCGAACCTAAAGCCCGAGATTACTCCGGGTTAGCGGTTATAGCCGCTAACGTCTTTACCATTGTGTTGGCGTTTGTCGAGAACTGGGATATCCGACCGTTGCTCATTATCTATTGGGCCCAAAGTGTCATCATTGGTGTGTCGAATTTCTTTCGCATGGTGTTTCTCAAGGACTTCTCCACCGAAGGTCTCACATCCAATGGCGAACCCGTACCAGAGACCGAGAAAGGCAAATGGAGCACCGCCATTTTTTTTGCAATTCACTACGGGTTCTTCCACGTGGTTTATGCTGTTTTTGTCTTTGGTGCTGCATTAGGGGGCGATCTTGATGACAAATTTGGAGGCACGTGGGAGCCTGGGAGTTTAGAGCAGTTTGCAATGGTAATAGCTGTCGCTGTCTTTGCCGTAGGCCACTGGTTTTCCTTTAGGACAAATGTCGAAGCGGATCTTAAGGGGCGCCCAAACCTAGGGAAAATGATGTTCTTACCCTACGCACGGATCATTCCCATGCATCTCACCATCATCTTTGGTTTTGGGTTTGGATCCAACCGATATGCGCTGCTGCTGTTTCTCGCCCTCAAAACCGGCGCCGATTGGCTGATGCACGTGGTGGAACATCAAGTACTGCAAAAACCTTCCAAACAGACACGGTAACCTGCAGCAAAACTCACAGTTGGCTGCAAACGTTGTGGTATTACGACGCGCTGCCATGGATGTTGGTGGTTTGTTACACTGGGTTTGGGTTGTTGTTGGTCGCCAGTTGGTTTCGGGTGCGGCCGAGCAGATTTGGTGCCCATCACAGGAGGAAGGCATGTTGGTTGAATATTTTGAAATGCAATCTTCTACCACCCGTTTTCCTAGTGCTCTCGTTGGTCGCACTGCCTTCTCTATTCCTACTGTTCCGAGGAAAGAGGGGGTGCTTAAGCAACTCCGTAATTCCGCCCCATGACACTTCAACTGACAAAATGCGCGAGTAGACCGGTGGAGAGTAGCGGTCAGGTTTTTTCTAAAGCCAAGAAGGCGGCATCGAGAAAAAGACCCAGTTTTTATGCTTTTGTCGCCTCTATGGCGGCCGCTTCTGCCTGGCCATCGCTGCTCTATGGTCACGGCGGTATTGGTAGTTTAGGCGCATTGGTGCCGGTCTTTGTGGTATTGGCCGTTCTAGCGTTGGTGCTTTTTGTCTGGCTAGTACTCAGCTGGAGTTTGTATGCGACGAAAGCAGACAGAATGACTAGAAAACGAATTCGAATATACAACGGCTATTCAATTTTTGTTTTGATTCTCTTACTGGCCGCGGCGCTTGCGGGAACACAGCTTGCCGGAATACTCGCGTTGCTTCTTTTTCTCGTACTTATGGTTGTCTTGGGTACAACGATGAGTATTTCATCTCGGGCCGAGAGAGTGTTGCAGTCACTTGACGAGGGCTCTAACAAAGATTTGGAAAATGTCTGAAATCGATCACCTTGAAAAATCTGGCGCACACGTGATTGTCACACAACATGGCATAACGCGTGTAGAGGGCCATGAGGTGAGTGTTCATTTTAGCGACGAAGACCCCAAAAAATTGAAACAAGCCATTAACCGCGCCATGGATCTCATGTTGACCCATTATG
>JBCCFQ010000862.1:0-2061 GCA_039029655.1 Pseudomonadota bacterium
GCGACCATGCTTAAGAACTTGCCTGAAAAGACAGGTAAGACTCTCAAACAATGGTTCGCGGTGCTCAAAAAGACAAAGTTGGAAAAACATGGACAAATGGTTTCCTTCTTAAAGAAGGATCATGGGGTGACTCATGGATTTGCTAACTTGATTGCCCATCAATTTCGGAGTGCAGACGCGCCCGCAGCGCCAAGCGGTCCGGTAGATAGTCAATATTCCGGTTCAAAGGCGGACCTTCGACCGATTTATGACGCCATACTAAACGCGTTACTGAAATTTGGCGAAGATGTTGAGGTTTCACCCAAGAAAACCTACGTGAGCCTGCGGAGAGGAAAGCAATTCGCTTTGATTCAACCCTCTACGCGGACCCGGGTTGACGTCGGCTTGAACCTACCAAAGGCAAAACCTACAAAACGGCTGGAACCCTCAGGAAGCTTCAACGCCATGGTGAGTCATCGGGTTAGATTGGAGTCCACAAAAGACGTTGAAAAAAAATTGATTAACTGGCTTAAGAAAGCCTACGAGGGTGCGAAATGAGTGAAGTGAGCTTGCCCAAATGGTACTGGGGTGTGTCGGGTGCCGGTTTGCTTTGGAATTTGTTGGGGGGTGATGGCTTTTGTTGTACAAACTACCATGGATCTATCGACACTCCCCGAGGCCCAAAGAGAGTTTCACGAGGGCACACCAGGTTGGGCAACGGCGGGATTCGCAGTGGCAGTTTTCGGAGGAGCGGTTGGCTGTCTTGGGCTAATTCTCAGAAAAAGCTGGTCGGTCATCATGCTTATTGTTTGCGTCATTGGAATAGCGGTGCAGACCAGTCATGCTATTTTTCTTGGTAACGGCATTGAGGTGTTCGGCACTAAAGGCTTGATCATGCCCATCGCAACCTTTGGCATTGGGGTAGCCCTGGCATGGTTCGCCCGCTACGCCAAAGGAAGGCGCTGGCTCACTTAGGTCCCAGCTTAAGAGAAAACACTTTCTCTCAGATGGGATTGTAGGAAACGGGCCAAGGCGAGCTGTCTTACGCTGGCGAATCGACCACCCGAGTAAACAATGTTGACGGGAATGGCTTGGATCTCGAAGGGAACAAGCACTCGTTTGAGCTCACCTCGGCTTAGTTCATCTCTGACTTGGTAAGACAAGAACTGACCAAACCCAGCGCCATGAACACAAGCGGTGACGGCGGCCGAAATCTGATTACAGGTGAACCACCCTTCCACCTTCACAGATACTCTGGAAAACCCATCGCGAAAGGACCAGGTGCTGGAGCGGGCCAAGATCTGCTGCCGAATACAAGGCAGCTTTCTTAAATCATCTGGGGTTTTGGGTTCACCCTTAGTCTCGATCAGATCTGGACTGGCACAGACGACACGAGTCAATTCCCCCACCGGCAACGCCACGAGACCAGAGTCAGGTAAGCGACCAATTCTCAACCCCAGGTCCACACCCTCTTCTACCAAATCTAAGTTTCTGTCCAGCAACATCAGATCGACAGAGGTTTTGGGATTTTCCTTGATAAAACGAGTCAGTATCGGGGCGACATGGCGCTGACCAAATTCAACCGGGGCAGTAATTCGGATCCGACCCTTTAGCTCTGACTCGTGTTGACTGACGGACCGCTCCGCTTCATCTACGTCACCTAGAATCTGTCGGCAACGTTCGAGATATTCGCTGCCTTCGGGCGTTAGCGACATTCTTCGGGTCGTCCGCTGGAGTAGCCGCGCCCCCAAATGACTCTCCAACGCCGACAAAGAGCGGACAACTGCGGGCTGAGACCGATCTAGGCCAAGGTGACCTCGGTGGACGACGGGGCGTTGCGGCTCGCCAACGGCACGCGCGTCGAGTCCGACCTGCGCGTCGGCGCGGACGGCCTGCGCTCAGCGGTGCGCGCGTGGATGCTCGACGACGGCCCGCCCACCTACTGCGGGTACGCGGCGGTCCGCGGCATCGGTCCGATCGATCCGGCGTACCCCGACGGATGCATTGCGTACGGCCGGGGGCTCATCCTGTTCGTCTCGCCCATCGACGATGCGCGGGCGTACTGGGTGGCGTCGCTGCGCA
>JBCCFQ010000863.1:0-2060 GCA_039029655.1 Pseudomonadota bacterium
CCACATGTACAGGTGCAAAGCGTTCTTCCTCCGAACCTTCGATGCAATGGGGTACAAAGGACCCGTCCCGAAAGGTCCACAGATACTCATCAAACAACGTTGCCAGATGCATATTGGCAGTGTGTACGAATACTTTGTGTCCTAGCCGATAGGCTTTTTCCACCAAACGTGCGGCAAAGAGCTCTCTTGCTTCAGGTGCGGTGTCCTTCAGGATATAGAAATCAACTCGGGTCACGCTTCGAGATTCATTAAGTATTGGGTCAACATTGGCACGGGCCGGCCGGTGGCACCCTTTCTCTGGCCAGAACGCCAGGCTGTGCCAGCCACGTCTAAGTGAGCCCAGTTTTGCTTTTCTGTGAACTGGGATAGAAACCACGCGGCAGCACTCGCGCCTCCGGGTCTACCGCCGACATTGGCCATGTCAGCGAAGTTGCTTCGCAGACGTTCCCCATATTCATCACTTAATGGCAAACGCCAAGCTGGGTCGGCGGCATCCTGTCCGGCTCTTAACAGGTCGGCCACCAAATCATCATGGGGTGACATGAGACCCGTGTTGGCGTGCCCCAGTGCAATAACACAAGCACCGGTGAGGGTCGCTACATCCAAAGTCACCACAGGGTCAAATTCCTCGGCATAGGTTAGGGCATCGCACATAATGAGCCGCCCTTCGGCATCCGTGTTGAGGATTTCCACCGTCTTGCCCGACAATGTTTTAATAATGTCGCCGGGATTGGTGGCATTGCCGCCGGGCATGTTTGAACAAGCTGGAATCAACGCCACAACGTTCTTGTTGAGTCTGAGTTTTGCCAGAGCCAGCATGGTGCCCAGCACGCCGGCGGCTCCGCACATGTCGTATTTCATCTCGTCCATGCCCTGTCCTGGCTTCAAGGAGATGCCGCCGGTGTCAAAGGTAATGCCTTTGCCAATGATGGCCACCGGGCGATCGGTCTTGTCACCGCCTTGGTATTTCAGTGTGATGAATTGCGGCACTTCATGAGAACCGGCTGACACGGACAAAAAGCAGTTAAAGCCTTTTTTCTCCAGTGTAGCGCGACCCATAATGGAGCAGGACAGACTCTTGTAGCGCTCGGCTAGGGATTTGGCTTGTTCGGCCAAATAGGTGGGAGTGCAAACATTGGAGGGTAAATCACCCAGTTCCCGCGCCAGAGCCACACCGGCGGCGATGGCCTGACCTGTCTTAATGCCACGGGCGACATCTGATGTGTGGTCGGACTCACCATGGATTTCGAGCTTGCGTAGCTTTGGGCGCGGGGCTTTTTTACTCTTTAGGTGACCGGCTGAGTAGATCAATTCGTTAGCGATCTCAACTGCCGCTCGACCGTGCTCATAGGCATTTTCCAAGTCTTCTCCCAAATAGCTCACCGCGTGGGTGGCACCGGTTTTGGTCACTGCCGATAGCGCCGCGCGGATCGCTTTGCGATGGTTTTTTTGCGCGCTAAAAGTGGACTTTTTGCCGCAGCCCACCACCATAACCCGCAGAGCTTTGGCTTTGTTCGGTGCTTGGAGCAATAAGGTTCGGCCAATGGAATCGCTAATGTCTCCCGCCTTTAGGGCGCGGGAGATTTGGCCTTGAAGAGCACCATCCAGCTGTTTTGCGGCCCGTGATAGTTTTTTTCCCTGATAAACACCGACAATTGCGCAATCGGTTTTTTGTTTTTCGGGTGCTGCTGTTGCCGCGCTGAATTGCATCCATTGACTCCTAATTTGCGGTTTGGTTTACCACCACCAAAGCATTTGAGAAAATACCGTTTAGTGTTGTCCAAGAATAAATTAGCGGCGTAGTGTACTCGATTTGCGACAGCGAGGCGAAGCAAGGCGACTGTGTTTAGAATCATAGATAGATACATCATTCGTGAGGTCTCTCAGACCTGTTTGGCAGTTACCACGGTCCTGCTGTGCATTCTGCTGAGTAATCAATTCGCCAGGGTCTTGGGTGAGGCGGCGGCGGGGAATCTCCCAAAAAACGCGGTTTTTCAGCTCATGGGATTGACCTCACTGCAATATTTGACGATTTTGGTGCCCCTGGCGCTCTTTTTATC
>JBCCFQ010000864.1:0-2059 GCA_039029655.1 Pseudomonadota bacterium
GCATAGGGTGTGCCGGATGTGGTTTCTAAGACCGCAACACACGGGCCCCAATGGTTGTTTTCGAATTGTCCGATCGGATAGTCATGAAAACTCGCAAACCCTGAGAAATTCGCACTTGAAATAGGCGCACGTCGGGCGATGAAGGGAAAGTTGCCGGGGAGTTGTGCCCAAAAGGCGGCTTCGAGATTTAAATCTTCGCGAACCGCGACTAATCCGCGCTTGGTGAGTTCAGAACTCACATCCGTGACCGCGTGATCCAAGCGGGTAGGGTTAGTCTCCTTAATAAGCAGCGTTAAGTGATGTTCACCAAAGGCAATACGGCCAGATGCGGTGGCATCCGTTGCATTGGACAGTTGCTCCTTCAATGACACGGCGCGATCTTCCGCCGAGTCCATCAATCGTTGTACTTGTTCAAGACGATTGAGGGCGGCTTGTTGATCAATGAACGCGAAGGATTGGGTCAGGACAAACTCGTGGGGCAAACGGAGGAGGGCATCCAATAAACCGGGTGCTGTTTCTGGACCGTACTCTTTAATTGACACCATGGCGCCCAGTGTCGAGCCTGAGATACCGCGTACTTCTAACGTCTCCTCGCCAAAGAAATAACGTTGGTTAGGCAGATACTGATCAAGCGGGGCTCTAGGCAGGAACACCGGTTGTGCACTTTGATTGATCAGTGTGCTCAAAAACTCAAGCACTCTAGAGTAAGTGCCGTCGGCTTTCTTGTACGTTGATAGTCGGCGTGCACCATAGGGCTTGAGGGTTGCGACGATGTTGTCGACTGCATCGGTGAGCGCTTTAAGCTCCACGCGGCGGTCTTCTGTGTAAGATTCACGGTCCGACTTGCCAGACAAAATCTTCGATGCTGTTTCCAAAAAACCAACGCCACCACGCAGTGGCCGACGAATCACGGTTAGGTATTGGTCGTTGATGAAAAGTTGTCGTCGACCCAGTCGTTCACGCGAGGCTTGATCTAATTCCCTTGAGAAGCCTGTGAATTGTCCCACCGGATAGTTAAGGGTCAGGTGGCGCAGAATGTGGTGGTACAAGGCAAACCGAGAACTTCCAAGTCCACGCCATAGCGTGTTTAAGACGTACTTGCGTTGATTGAGTTCTGACTGATCGGTGGTTTCGAACGGGAAACCATCGAGCTGAATGACCTGTAACAGGTAGCCGTCTTTAGTGGTGATGGTGTATTGGTCGACATGATGGCTATAGGGCACGAAGTCGGACAACGGTGTTTGTTGCGTGAGCGGTGCCCCTCGCTTGGTTTTCTTAAGCGCCGTCACGGTCATCGGCTCCTATCCCTGGTAACTATTGCTTCGCCAATAGCCGAAGGTTCGGTTTCGTGGTGTTTTGGTGAGAAATACGCGCCAAAGGTCAAAGAATCTTGGATCTTTTAAGCACGCCATGACACCCAGCGCATGAATGGGTAGTGCCATTAACCATGCCCATAAACTGTTCAGCCCTAAGAAAGCGATCGTGGAGCTAACGCCATTGACGACCAGAAAGGTGTAGGTAACGCCCAACGCCATGGGTGGTCGAGTCATCCCTAAAAAGAGGGGATCAACGGAAACGGGTTCTGACATCAGACGGAACCTTGAACGGCATCCACAATCACTGCAGAACCAAAGATCAGTGCAATACCAACAATGACGGAGCCTGCAATTACCCAACGCAGGCGACCGGATAACCCTAGATAACCGAGCACAGCCACAGCAATGATGGCGACGCTACGGGCAAAGTCGCCGGTCAAAAAGTCGACGAAAAACGTAGTAATGTTTTCTAAGGGTTCAAGTTGTGCGTAAGCACCCGGTGAAAAAAGCAGGCAAAGACTAAAAAGACTAAGGTGTGTTAGACGATTCTTCTTGTTCCTCATGGTCGGTCCCTTCTGGGTTGCGAGGTGCTGTTTGCACCGTGATTCGTTCAACCTCAGGTACCGTGGAAGCAACAAAACGATAAAGGGCAGAGAGCTCTTTCCAAGTTCTACGGACTTGTTTGAATCTGGCTTTGCTCACCATCACATTTTCACCGTTGGCCAGCATCACATCTAAACTCC
>JBCCFQ010000865.1:0-2056 GCA_039029655.1 Pseudomonadota bacterium
CACCAGCCCGCCCACAATTGACCAGACCTGTACTGTTTCAGGTGAAGGTTCGCGTGTGCTGGGCCGGAAGCTGCCACGAGCATCAGAGCTGTCGTTCAAACAGCCGGTGGTTCAGCATCAATGGCGCGTCAATGAAGGCAGTATCGACCTGCTCAACAAAGCACTGGACGTCGCCAGTCAGACTTGCGTCGACCCGGCCGTACGCGTTCGAAAAATGGGAGGTTTTGTGACCCAGGCTCTTGGCCGCATAGTGGATCGCCAAGAGACGTTACTCATCGGTAAAAACATGGATTGGAGAGTCGTAGCACAGATGGAACGACAATCCCAGCTTGACGGAATTTCGGCGAGCAAGAAAAGGTCCTTAGCTGCCGCGCCTAAAGCCTGTCCTCCGCCAAAGCGGTCAGCTCCCCAGGCGGCGCCAGGTGCAAGTAGCCAAGCGGGTGGATTTGGTAATGGGGGACTTTCGAATTCCTGGGATGGCAGTTCTGGAGGATGGCGAGGGTCTGGATTCCCACGGGCGTTTCAGGGACAAGCTTCAGCCAGACAGGACCGGGTCAATGCAATCAGGGAACGGGTGTGTTATGCCTGCGGAGATACCGGGCATTTCATTCGGGACTGTCGAATGCGCACAACAGGAGGACGGTTCCATGGC
Source organism: Pseudomonadota bacterium (assembly GCA_039029655.1). Classification (GTDB taxonomy): domain Bacteria; phylum Pseudomonadota; class Gammaproteobacteria; order Steroidobacterales; family JBCCFQ01; genus JBCCFQ01. Next base: position 653 of record JBCCFQ010000865.1, read on the forward strand.
GATCAGAAGTCGGAAGGTTCAGCCGCAGGACCCTCCGAGTAGTGATGTAATGTCATATTTTTCTGTGCGTGAATCTGAAATACTTGAAATAATACTGTGGATGATGATGTTTAGCTTGCGCTCTGGGTTCAGTGTAGAATATGCCAGAGCGGTACTGGGGTCCATTGCCCCTACGACCTTGCGAACTTATTTAGGGGCTCATCGCCAATATTTTGATTATGTGTTGCAGACAAAATCCCCCTTTGTGAATGGTCGAACGGTTGTGGATTATTTGCTGGGGAAGGTTAGCCGGGCTAGGAATTCCCCTTCTCCGTTATCTATTAGGGTACATTTGTCAGCTATTCGTTGGTTGTTTCAATGTTTGGGCCATGCTGACCCCACACTAAGCCCACCAAATAGCCTAGCTCTCCGCGGGATGCAGCGTCAGGGGGGAAGACCCACCAAGAAGAAACAGGCCATTACTACTCATCATTTAGGAAAATTGTGCGACCGTTTAGGTAGTTCGAGCAACCTAGCGGATCGGCGAGATTATTGCCTTTTTTGATAGCATATGCTGGCTTCTTTCGGTCGGACAAGGTAACTAACTTAAAGTTATGGCAACTGCGTTTTGACAGTCAAAAGCGTTATCTTGACATTTTTCTACCTCAGTCCAAAACAGACCGGTTTCGAAAGGGTCAAAAAGTGTCAATCGCTGCCACTGGAACTAATCTGTGCCCAGTGTCTAATTTGTGGGCATACCTGCATCTACTGTATTCAGAGGTAGCACAGCCTGTTTTTCCTGTATTTCCGCGCATGATTCTTGGTTCGTGTGGCGCTTATATTCCAGGTTCAAAGAGCATCACATATTCCGGATATCGAACGCGATTGTTGCAACACCTGCGGCGGATCGGTGAGAATCCTCAGTGTTTCGGTACGCATAGCTTGAGATCCGGAGGCGCTTCCGCAGCCATCCGACAGGGGATTCCGAGGCACCTCGCGATGAAGCATGGTCGGTGGTCCAGCGACTCTGCGTTTGACGGTTATCTGGTGGTGGACACTGACAAGGCATTAACAGTCTCCCGTTCCGTGTTTTTGTAATTTCGAGATGCGGTGTTTATAGCTAGTTGATTAATTGTTGCGAGTGGTGTGTAGTGTATGTACTTATTCGACGATTTTGATTGTTGGTTTTTCTGTTCTATTCGGCTTGTTTCCGATTGTCACGACAGCTCACGAATAAAGTTCATAAATCATACATCTCGCCTCGGTGCGGAGATCGTCGGAGCACCGAGGCGAGACGTATGAATGAAGGACTTTATTCGTGAGCTGGAGTGACAATCGGAAACAAGCCGAATAGAACAGAAAAACCAACAATCAAACTCGTCGAATAAGTACATACACTACACACCACTCGCAACAATTAATCAA
>JBCCFQ010000866.1:0-2054 GCA_039029655.1 Pseudomonadota bacterium
GTCCCTGGCCGTTGGGCTTTTCATTGCAGTCACTTTAATTCCGCCAGCAGAATATTTGCCCGAAGGAGAGGAGCCTAAGGTCTTCTCAAGGATTAGCGCTCCGCCGGGATACAACCTGTCTACGATGGAAGAGATTGCTTCGGAACTGAGACAGAAAATGATGCCTTATTTGGACACGGATCCGGATGACTATGATCCTGAGACCCAGATAGTGCCGCCCCTGAAGTACATTAATCAGTGGGTAGGGTCCAATGGTGCGACCATTATTTCCGAGCCTAAAGACCCGAAGCACATCAATCAGCTCATGAATGGCCTGGATAACTTGTTTGATGCCTATCCGGGGATGCGCTCGTTTTCGTCTCGGGGATCAATCATCACCAGCAACAGCGGTGGAACCCGTAGCGTGAGTTTGGACATATCAGGTCCGCGGTTGCAAACCATTTATGATGTTGCCACCCGAATTGATGCAAGGGCTAATGAGGTATTCGATGGCCCTAGAATTCAAAGCAACCCAGGTACGTTGGCATTGGCTCAGCCCCTTGTGGAAGTGCGACCCAATTGGGAGCGTGCTGCTGAGCTAGGGTTAAATACAGAGACGCTGGGATTCACCGTTGCTGCATTGACCAATGGCGCCTTTGTCGACGAGTTTTTTCTTGATGACGACAAAATAGACATATACCTCTACAGCGGAGCCGGTACAGAAGCCTCCCTGGATAACTTAGAGACCGTGCTGGTGTATACACCCACCGGTGCCACCATACCTTTGGGGTCGCTGGCCACGGTGGTGGAGACTGCAAACACGAGTCTTATTCGTCGGGTTAACGGTCGTCGTACCGTTACTCTGAACATCATTCCACCTGGTGACGTACCTCTAGAGACTGGAGTAGAGGTTGTGAGACGGGATGTGCTTGGGTTTCTCACGGAAACCGGTGAAATTCCAGGAGACGTTGCCATCACATTGTCTGGCGCGGCGGACCAATTGGATGCAACACGAGAAGCCTTATCGGGTAATTTTGCCGTGGCCATCATTATTGTGTATTTATTGTTGGTCGCTATTTTTACCCATTGGGGTTACCCACTGTTGATTATGGCCACCATTCCTTTGGGGGTAGCCGGTGGCTTTGTCGGGTTGGGGATACTCAACGGTGTCGGTGCCCTGTTGCCGTGGATAGGTTTACCACAGGTATCTCAGTCTTTCGATATGATCTCCATGCTGGGTTTCTTGATACTCATGGGGACAGTTGTGAACAATCCCATACTCATCGTTCATAGAGCCATTGAGAATACCCGCCAGGGTTTAACGGCGGTATCTGCTGTGACCGAGGCTGTACAGGTTCGACTAAGACCTATTGCTATGTCGACGTTAACCACTTTTTTCGGCCTGGCCCCCTTGGCATTAATACCGGGGGAGGGCACCGAGCTATATCGGGGTGTTGGAGTGATTGTGATGTTCGGAATCTTAGGATCAGCCGTTGTGGCTTTGACGCTGCTGCCTGTTTTAACTGTGCTCGCTCTGCAGTGGTTTCAGGTGAGGGACAAAACACCAACACCGGTCGCCGCCGATTAAGGTGGGTCCAGTCGCCCGGCGCGAGCCGATGCAGTGAGTCGAATACTTTCGGCTGGTACCGTAAGCGCATTAATCAAATAGGTCCGAAAGTCCTCTGGGTAATCCAAGTCTTCCAACGCTTGCTTCATACAGGACAGCCATTGGTTTTTTTCGGCGTGAGTCACGTCCAGGTGAGCATGGGCCGCAGGAATTCTGATTGAACCGTACTTTTCAGAGTAGCGTTTCGGCCCGCCAGTCCATCCACAAAGGAAGCGAGCCAGTTTGTCTCGAGACAGTTCAGGGTCATCGGGATGCCATGACCAAATGGTGGCGTATTCCGGTTGTGTCGACATGAGGTCATAGAAACGATCTACCAAACGTCGAATACCGGCTTCGCCCCCGGCGGCCTGAAAGGTTGCGTCTCCTTGGCCATAGGGTTTATTAGGGTCGAGATTTTCTTTCATAGATGTGTGAGTATGGGGTCATTGATCATGGTTTTAAAGTGCTA
>JBCCFQ010000867.1:0-2054 GCA_039029655.1 Pseudomonadota bacterium
CTGGGGTAGACCTTTTCAGCTCTCTGGTAGAACGATACAGATTGCGCTGGCACGGTCCGTGTTTTCATAGGTGGAGTTCTAAGGAGTAGACAAGCTATACACATAAGCACTCAACAAACGAACCTTATCTTCACCTAAAAGCTCGGAATGTGCAGGCATCTGTCCAGCAACACCTTCTCTAACATTTTTGATGATGCGTTGAGATGAACTGCCATGAAGCCAAACGTCGTCAGTGAGGTTTGGGGCCCCCAACAATTGGTTTCCCTTGCCGTCTACTCCGTGACAGGCAACACACAGTGTGGCGTAGGTGCTCTTTCCGGCGATTGCTTGATCTGCATCGTGACTTAATCCCGACAAGGAACGTACATACGCTGCGAGGTTCTCGGCAGTGGGATCATCTAGAGCAGCACCCATGGGAGGCATCATTCCTGTTCGTCCGTTCAGAATACTTTGATAAATGGCGGCACCATCTCCCCCATACAACCAGTCATCATCCGTGAGGTTTGGAAATCCGGGCACACCACGGGCATCGCTGCCGTGGCACGCGGCGCAATTATTGTCATAAAGGCTACGTCCCAATTCGACAGCTTGGGGAATTTTGGACAGTTCTTCTACCGGCACACCTGCGTATTGCTGGAAGACTGGGCCGTATTTTTCCTCTGCTAAGCGAACTTCGTCGTTATATTGGGTTTCCTGTGACCAACCTAAGACACCAGCGAGGTTTCCTAAACCGGGATACAAAGCCAGGTACAGTAAGCCAAAAAAAATCGTGATGTAAAACAACATGAGCCACCAAAAAGGCATGGGATTGTTGTACTCCCTCAAATCCTCATCCCATACGTTTTCCAACGTCTCAGTTTCCGCGACTTCGCCGGGCTGTTTTTTTGCAGTCCAACGCATCAGCCAGGCACAGGCCACTATGTTCACCAAGGTGAAAACAATGATGAACCAACTCCAAAATGTACTCATTAGTCCATTTCCTGTGGTTGGTCTTCTTCCAATGGAGTGAGAGCGGCTTCTTCGTACAGGGTCTTTCTGGACTTGGACCAGACCGCAATCCAAAGCCCAACAAAAGACACGGTCAAAATCACGAGAACCAAGCTGCGGAATAGGTTTAGGTCCATTAAGGTTGCTCCAACTTCTGGCGTACAACACCCAGTGATTGCAAGTAAGCGATGAGAACGTCCATCTCGGTCATGCCAGATAACGCTTCTGGAGCGGCGGCAATTTCCTCGTCGGAGTAGGGGTCGCCCAGGGTCTGCAACGCCTTCATCCGGCGCGCAATGTCATTTCCGTCGACCATTTGATCCTCTAGCCATGGGTAGCCGGGCATATTCGATTCTGGTACGACGATTCTTGGGTTGATCAAATGCACGCGATGCCAAGCGTCTGCGTAACGACCACCCACCCGGGCCAAATCGGGACCGGTCCTCTTCGACCCAAACTGAAATGGACGGTCATACACAGATTCTCCCGCCACCGAGTAGGGACCATAGCGCTCGGTCTCGCTTCTAAACGGTCGGATCTGCTGGGAATGACATACATAGCAACTCTCGCGAACATATATGTCACGACCTGCCAAGGTTTCTGGCGAATAGGGTTCCAACCCGGGAATCGGATCAGAAACCTGAGCTTGAAACATCAAAGGGACGAGCTCAGCAATTCCACCAACACTCACCACCACCGCAATCAGGATTGCCATCAACTGAATATTGCGTTCTACGATTTTATGACTCATGAATCTCTCTCAAGCCGGTTGTGGGATGCTGGCAACCAACGGTTGCTCCTTTTTGATGGTCTTGAAAATGTTGTAGCACATGAGCAAGGTACCCAAGAGAAACAGCAATCCACCGACGAATCGTATGAAGTAGTATGGATAAGTGGCCTTCAAACTCTCTACAAAGGTGTAAGTCAGCAGGCCGGGGGTGGCGACAACTCGCCACATCAAGCCTTGCATCACGCCAGCAATACACATGGACTCTATGTAAAGGACGAGACCGATTGTGGCAACCCATAGGTGAACGTCAATCAAGCGAACACTATGCATCTGTGTC
>JBCCFQ010000868.1:0-2052 GCA_039029655.1 Pseudomonadota bacterium
AAGCCAATAACGTCAAGTTCAAACCCAAGTACTACGCCGGCGGCGATAATATGTTGGCGGCGTTGGCGCAAAATCCACCCGGCACTTTCGATTTGATCCACACCGATGCCGAGTATGCACAGTTGTTGATCGACTCCGAATTGGTCGACGAGCTCAATCCTGCCGACTACCCCATGGACGACCTCATGCACGAGGACTTCGGCAATTTTGCAGGCCACTGGAAGGACGGCAAACTGTATTCCTTGATTACTCGTTACGGCCATCTAGGTGTCTCTTACAACAAAGACAAAGTCAGCCGCGAAGAGGCGATGACCTACAAAGTGTTCTGGGATCCCAAACTCAAAGGCAAGGTTGGCCACTTCGACTGGCACTTGCCCAGTCTCGGGCAGATGAGCCTGTTGAATGGCAACAACAACCCCGGTCCTTTCAATATTTCAGAAAGTGCCTGGGACGCGGTGCAGGAGACGACGCTCTCGCTCAAGCCGCAGATTGGTGGCTACTTCGATTTTGGCGGCACGTTCGCCGGGCTCAAGAACGGTGAAATGCTGGCCATGTGCGGCATCGGTGACTGGGTGACCGGTATTCTGGAGCGCGACGGTGCGCCGGTTTCTTCGGTGGTTCCCAAAGAGGGCGGCATTCAGTGGACTGAGTCCTACAGCATCGTCAGCACCTCGACCAAGAAAGACATCGTGAAAAAGTATCTCGAGTACACCATGTCGCCCAAAGGTCAGGTGAAATCGGCACAAATGTTGGGCTACCCGGGGTTCTGTGTGACACACAAAGGTCGCGCGCTGCTCAACGAAGTCGACGCCGCTGAAGCGAACCGCTCTGGACAAGTCAACGGTGCTTCTAACGATCCGGTGGCACTGATCAACGACGGTCGCATCCATTATCGTGGTTTGCCGCAACAGCAAAGCCTCGAGGACTGGAACGATTTCTGGTCAGAGTACAAAAACGCTTGAGGTCAGTCTCTAAGACCCATGTTACAACCCTTCAACCTCACCCCCGCAAACGCGGGGGTGGTGGTATCTAGGGTCGGCAAATAATCCGCGAGAACTGTCGTTTGTGTCCGGCTTCCGACTGAACCCTTACCTGCTCACTTGGCGTCTGCCGATGATTATCTGGCAGGCACTATTTTTTGTAGTGCCATTGTGCTTTTTGATCGTGTTGTCGTTTTGGCTGGTTAAGAACTACCGGATGGAACCGGCCTTCGTCGACAATAATTGGGTCAAGATGCTGTCGCGCGGCTATTTTTGGGACGCCTATTGGCGAACTTTTGGACTCGCGTTGCTCTCAACTGCTGTCACTAGTGTGTTGGCCTTTCCTGCCGCCTTTGCGCTGTCGTTTAAGACGTCGGAGACCGTGCGACGGTGGGTGATCTTTCTGTTGATCATTCCATTTTTCACCAGCTACGTGGTACGCGCTTACGCCTGGCAAGTTATCCTAGCGCAGCAGGGCGTGATCAACAGTTTGTTTGCGATAGTGGGGCTGGGGCCTTACACAATGCTTAATAGTGTGTTCGGCACCATGATTGGCTACCTCACCCTCACGTTGCCACTGGTGGTCGTGTTGCAAACATTTTCCATGGCCAGTATCGACCGCTCGATGATCGAGGCGGCGCACAACCTGGGATGTGGGCGACTGCGCACCGTGTTCACGGTAATTGTTCCAATGGCGAAAGTGGGGTTAATTGTCGGCGCATTGTTTTGCTTTATCTTGTCTTTTGGCGATTTTGTCAGCCCCTACTATTTAGGTGGATCGAAACCTCCCACGCTATCGATTCTGATTATTGACACCACCAAGTCCGGACAGCAGTGGCCGCGAGCAGCGGTGGTTGCGATTAGCATGATCGTGACCTTGTTTGTTATCGCTTACGCCGCAGTGATGTTGGCCTACCGCAAGCCGCGCAGCGCATGAAACAAGACCGTTCACTTGTCTGGTTTTTGCGGGCCTATCTCGTCCTGCTATTTGTTTTTGTATTCGCGCCAATCATCGCGAGCATGGTGTTTTCGTTTAACTCCGATCGCTTTCCCACCATTCCGTTGGGTAGCT
>JBCCFQ010000869.1:0-2041 GCA_039029655.1 Pseudomonadota bacterium
ACGATTACCCTGAAGGAGCGGGATGGAATCGTCCTAATTCGAAGTGATGGGCCAGCGCCACCACCCGCCGATGAGCCTCCTGCGGATGATCCACCTGGGGACGATCCACCCGCCGGTGACCCACCACCAAGACTTCCGCCTGAGACTCCGGATGACGACAACGGCAATCCAGGTAATGATGATTCGCCATCTGATTCCACACCTCCACCCGGAAATGATGACAATGGGTCTCCGCCTTCAGGCGGTGGGCCTGCCGGTGGCGGACAAGGCGGCGGTTCGGGTGGCGGTCAACCGAATCCACCACCACCTCAGGAGGTGGCACCAAGCCCACCGGTGATCGAAGTGATCTAATCAAAAAGAAGCCCAGACACGTTCTGGGCTTTTTATTAGCCCATAGCTTGTTAGAATGCCGGCGGGCAAATCGTCTGGATGAGTATGAGTAAGCAAGTTCGGGTGTGTATCGTCAGTAACTCGGATCCTGTTGATCCAGTTCCGGGTGGGATAGACGCCTTTGTCGGCGGCATAATACGCAATGGCCCAAGTGACATTAGGTTTCAGCTACTTGGTGTCACGACAGATTCCGCAGCGCGGCCAGTACGACAATGGACAGAGTGCAGCGTCGACGGGAACCCGGTGGACTTTTTCCCGGTATTGGCGCTAGACGATCCAGGCAAGCGACATCGCATTCCCATCTCTTTGCGATCAACCCTTTCCATGATGCTGAGACCACCAAAACTGCAAACAGACGTTTTAGAGTTCCACCGCTTTGAGTTGATGTTTCCTTTTGTTAAGAGCCAAGCGCGGAAAACTGCTTTTGTGCATCAAAATATGCAGGTGCTCAAAGGCTCTGTGTCGGATATGCGTTGGAAGTACGCGCCCAAACTCTATTTTTGGTTCGAAGATCGTGTTGTACCGCATTTGGATAGTTTGTACGCCGTGAGAGAGGATGCTGCGGAAGATTATCGGCAGCGGTATCCGAAGTTGGCGCCAAGGATACAATTTTGTCCCACTTGGTATGACCCTAGAAAGTTTTCGAACTTAAACGCCGAGGACAGAGACCTGGCGGCGCGAGAAATCAGGCAGGAGTTTGGGTTTCACGAGAGTATGAAGGTCATTCTCAGTGTGGGGCGATTGGATCACCAAAAAGATCCTCTGTTGCTGCTAAAAGCCTTTGCCGCACTAAGACAGAAGCGACCGGACACTGGTTTGGTCTTTATCGGAGAGGGTGTGCTACGACCGGACGTGGAAGCGGTGGTCCGTGAGCAGAGTTTGGGGGAAGTGGTCAAATTACCGGGCCTACGCAACCCAGATCAAATCGCTCGCTATCACAACGGCGCGGACGTTTATTGCTTGTCTTCAGTCTATGAAGGTATGCCTATATCGCTGCTGGAGGCTTTGGCCTGTGGTACACCCGCTGTTAGCACGGATGCCGGGGAGGCAAGGCGACTGATTAGGGAAGACAACGGTGTCCTGGTGAAAGATCGGACGTCCGACGGCTTGGCAACGGCATTAGACATTGTATTGCATACCTCATATGAGCCGGAGGCGGTGGCCAATAGCGTTGCGGACTACACGCCATCCCAAGTGTTAAAACCCATATACGACAATTACCGTGAGTTGGGGTTGGACTTAGGTGACTAACGGTTTTTGCGCCACGCCGTAGGTCAAAACCCAGGGGAGTGACACGCCCTCGCCATCCCATTGGATGTCAAAGTGTTGACTTAGCGCTTTTGCTACCTGGGCCATGTTGGCTTTGGTCATACCAAACAACGCTTGGCAATAGCGCAGTAGCTGTGGTTCGTTGTCGAAGTGCCAGCTCATCCTTTGGGTGCGCTCCGAAACGTGCATCAAACCCGAAGCTTCGCACCAAGTGGAGAAATCTCCGGTCTCTATGAATAGTCCTTTGTGCCCAGTTTCGGTAAATTGATCCACAGGACCGTTTAGAAAACGCGCCACGCTAGTGTCTGCAAGCACATCGGCAAAGGCCACCAAGCCTCCCGGCTTTAGAATTCGATTGCATTCGTCAAAGAATGATTGTTTA
>JBCCFQ010000870.1:0-2039 GCA_039029655.1 Pseudomonadota bacterium
GCTAACCCTAAGTCCTGAGTGACAAACTCCCAGGCAAATTCAATGGCGTTCTTTTTGAAGTAGTCGCCGAAACTAAAGTTACCCAGCATCTCAAAAAACGTGTGGTGCCTGGCGGTATAGCCCACGTTCTCCAGGTCATTGTGTTTGCCTCCGGCTCTGACGCAGCGTTGAGACGTCACCGCACGGTTGTAATCCCTAGCGTCGCTGCCCAGAAACACATCCTTAAATTGCACCATACCCGCGTTGGTAAACAACAGCGTTGGGTCGTTCACTGGCACAAGGGAGCTGCTGGACACGATGGCGTGTCCTTTGGACTCAAAGAATTTTAAAAATCTTGCTCTAACGTCTGCGCTTTTCACGGGGTCCGACTTTTCTTAATTTGGTTAGTTTTCCAATGCGTGGCGAATCTGCTCGCCGTCAAACCCCCTATAATGCAGAAAACGGCTCCGTTTTGCTCGCTCTTTGATGTCTTGGGCGGACGAAGCCCCAAACTTCTTCGCCATCACCTCTCTAGCCAAGGCATACCAATCCGTGTGGGAAGATTCCAAGGCCTGATCGATGAGTACCTCGGAAACACCTTTGTTTTTCAAATCATGTCGGATTCGAAGGGGTCCTTTGCCCCGTCGTGACCAAGAAGAGACCAAGGCTTCAGCGAACCGCTCATCACTCAAGAGCCCATCTGCCTGGAGTTCGGTCAAGGCAATACGCACATCCCGGGGATCTAAATCCTTGGACTCGAGTTTTCTTTCTAGCTCCTGAACTGAATGTTCACGTCTGGCCAAGGCATCCATAGCAAAACGGCGTGCTTGTAGCACGCCGTCTGCGTTGGTATCACCCATTGGATTCTACGGAAAGACTAAAGCGGTTATGCGTCTACGGCGTCTTCTTCCGCCGGCAATGAATCCTCACGACCTGGCAGTAGTTTCGCTCTAAGGGCCGCATCCAACTCTTCTCGGGTATCCGGGTTTTGAATCAGGAAATTACGAACATTCTCTTTGCCTTGACCGATACGATCGCCATTGTAGCTATACCAAGATCCAGATTTTTCAACCAATCCCTGTTGTACACCTAGATCAATAAGCTCACCTTCCCTTGAAATACCCGTTCCGTACAGAATCTCAAACTCCGTGGTTTTAAATGGTGGGGAGACTTTGTTTTTAACCACCTTGACTCGAGTCTGGTTGCCTACAACTTCATCGCCCTTCTTGATCGCACCAATGCGGCGGATATCCAAGCGAACCGAAGAATAAAACTTAAGCGCATTACCGCCAGTGGTGGTTTCAGGACTGCCAAACATGACCCCAATCTTCATGCGGATCTGGTTAATGAAAATCACCAAAGTATTAGAGCGCTTTATATTAGCGGTAAGCTTACGCAAAGCCTGAGACATCAATCGTGCTTGAAGACCCATGTGGGAATCTCCCATGTCGCCTTCAATCTCCGCTTTTGGTGTTAATGCGGCAACAGAATCAACCACCACAACATCAACCGCACCCGAGCGCACTAACATGTCGGTGATTTCCAATGCCTGCTCACCGGTGTCAGGCTGAGACACCAACAATTCCTCTACATTGACACCAAGCTTTTCCGCATACACCGGATCCAATGCATGCTCAGCATCAACAAAAGCGGCGGTACCGCCAACTTTTTGTGCCTCAGCAATGGCGCTCAAGGTGAGGGTGGTTTTACCGGATGACTCAGGACCATAAATTTCGCATACCCGCCCACGGGGTAAACCGCCAATACCAAGAGCCACATCCAGCCCCAGAGATCCGGTTGAAATGGCCTCAATTTGGGGTACAGCATTCTCATCCCCCAAACGCATGACAGAACCTTTACCAAATTGTTTTTCGATCTGGCCTAAAGCCGCGGTTAAAGCTTTTTTTCTGTTATCGTCCATTCACCTTCACCTTTTTCTGTCCTTGGTTGTTGAAAATTACGTCTTTTCCTTAAGACGCCAAGCGGAAATTTTTAAGTGGCCGCATTATTCCACAAGCCAACAAGAAACTGTTATAATACAAAACAACAAAAACAAAACA
>JBCCFQ010000871.1:0-2038 GCA_039029655.1 Pseudomonadota bacterium
ATACAGAAGGTGTGTCTACCGTCTGCCACGATCTCAGTATTGAGGGTGCGATGAAAGTCCCACAGGAACGTGCCAGCGTCCAGATCGACATCGCGTAATTGATCGCGCGCCCAGCGAAGGCCCCAACGGGCCAAGGAATCCACAATAGGCGCTAGTTCTTTTGCGCTTTTAGTAAACCGGTATTCACCCCCTTTCTGGGCGCTTCTGGTTTTTCGAATGATCAGCCCATCCTGCTCCATCTTTTTCAACCTGGCGCTGAGGATGGTGGGAGAAATACGCGGGATAGCGCGTTGGAAATCGCTGTAGCGAGTGGCACCAGAGTACAACTCTCGCAAAATTAGTATGGTCCATTTGTCACCCAACACTTCCGCAGCTTTGATTGTCGGGCAGAGGCTGCCGGTTTTGTTCACTTGTGGTTCCCGGTTGGTTGATAACTGTGGACGCGCTGATTCTTATATTCCGAATACATAGCTAGTATCTGATTTGTGCGAACGCGCGTTTTGCCATGCAATGAGGCGTCATCTCTCAGCGCCAGTCTGTTAGCGTTCTAGGAGTCAATATGCCCCCGTGGGCGCAGGGCTGGGGCTCAGTCCGGCTGATATTCCAGCGACGAGTGGTGCGCCGCAATACGAAGGGTGGCCAAATCATCTTTGACGAAAACCCAGGTCTTATCCACTGAGGTGGTGTTGTTGTTGGCGTCGGTGAAATGCACTTTACCCATGGTGGTGGCGCTATCGCCAAAGATAAAAATAGCGACATTTTCCACTTTGCAGTCCTTCCAGTCTTTAATCGCAAAGCCTTCATCATTGGAATAGGACGGATCCCCGCCGACAAAGTAGGACACCGCGCCAGCGCGGGTGGTGCGAAATGTCTGTGGATTCGTTGTGAGTGTAGGTTTGAAAAGCACAGCGCCCGACTGATAGGCATAGGTGGCATCAATCACTTTTTCAGTTAGGGCTTTAGCAGCGGCGTGTCCTTCTTTGGCATGAGTCGAGCTGATATCCAGCAAGGCGTCACACCAGGCATCTTGCGCGAACACAAGCTCTTGCTTAGAGATGGCCTGGTTGATAACGACAACCTCAGCAGTGACGGTCTTAGCCGTAAAAAGAGCTATTAACCCAATTGCCAGTTGCTGCGATATCTTCACGATGGTTAGCCTCTTCAGAAAATTGAATAGTGCGTATTGTTTCGCTCGGCAGTATATCTCAAACCGGCTTGTTGGCGAGGTGCACAACTGATCAATTGAGACAGTTGAGCACGCAGCCAGAAGGTTTGTAGTCTATTTTGTGTGCCAGCCAAGAACTCCGATCACTACCAGAGGTCCGCTGAAGTTTCAGTCTTAGGCCATTGCCGGTGGAGTCATCACGGGCTGTATTCCATCCACACGTCCACAACGCTGTTTAAGTAGTTCATAAACTTCCAAAGACCGACGTTGTGCTCAACATTTCCAAATGGGTCAACCACACGTTGCGGATAGGCGATGCCCAGACCGAATAGGCCGGGGGCGATAATGCCATTACAGTCGTTATAGGAAAGCTCGGGAAATTGTGGCGTAAGGGGAGGTGTGCGCGCTTGGAATCCAATGGTGTAGACCACCTTGTTACAGGACGCCAAAATCTTGTCAAACTTGGGGTCCGAACAAGGGTAGCGCTCGAGCCGGTCCGGCCAGGTCCCATCGATTGCCTCGCGGGCCCAAACCGCTGCGGCACCGCGTAAACCGGTATTTGGATATAGCATCCATTCACCTAGGTTCACAGAAAACTTCAAGGGATGCAGGTAGAAGTTGAGTATTCTCTTTGCCTCTGTCTTTAACAGATTCTGCAGCACTATCATTGAAGAGTGCGAGGACCCGAAGACCGCCACGGTGTCGCCTTTAAGGTCCTCGCCGAGAATTCTTTCGTCGTTCAGGGCGATTTGGACCGGAATCTCTTCCAGATGCGGATGCTCCAGCCGTTTCGGATTGGACCCAATCGCGAGCACGACATTGCGTGAGTGGAAAGACTCTTCGCCTAGAACCACTTCCCAGCACTGGTTCTTG
>JBCCFQ010000872.1:0-2035 GCA_039029655.1 Pseudomonadota bacterium
GAATGACCTGACTCAGTTGACCCTGGGTCTAGACCGTGACTCGGGGGTGATCGCACACTTGTTTGATGAACGCAATGATGCGGTAAAGGCGTTGCTGGAAAAGGCCATCAACGCCTGTAAAAAGGCAAACAAGTACATTGGGATATGCGGTCAAGGACCATCCGATCATCCAGATTTTGCACAGTGGCTTTTGGCCCAGGGCATAGACAGTATTTCTTTAAATCCCGATACAGTGATTGAAACTTGGCTGTATCTCGCAGGTGAAACAGTTGACGGCGATTAGTGATGCCCGTGTCCTTGTAACTGGCGCGGCAAGTGGTATTGGTTGGTTGTTAAGTGAAAGACTAGCGCGACTTGGCGCCGAAGTTATTCTTTGGGATATCAATCAAACCACATTAAAAGAGAGTCAAGAGAAACTCACTAGAGAGGGACTCAAGGCCCATGCCTATCATTGCGACTTATCCGATAAGGTAAGCATTATTGAAGCAGGCAAACGTACCAGGCAAGAGGTAGGCGGCGTTGACATCGTCATCAACAATGCCGGCATCGTAGCCGGCAAAGAATTTCTTGACTTGTCCGACGAGGACATAGAAAAAACCTTTAGTATCAATACATTAGCGCTTTTTCGAGTGACCAAGGTCTGGCTTGAATCTATGGAAGAACAGGGTCACGGTCATATCGTTACCATTGCCTCTGCTGGCGGCATAACCGGGACCGCGAAACTGGTTGATTATTGTTCCAGCAAGTTTGCTGCTGTAGGTTTTGATGAATCACTACGCGTCGAACTTAAGAGACGGAACTCTCCAGTTAAAACAACGGTCATATGTCCTTACTACATCGACACGGGGATGTTTGAGGGAGTAAAGACTCGATTCCCTCGCCTGTTGCCCATTCTTAGACCCAATGATGTAGTGGAAAAAACCATCAACGCCATCCGCAAGAATAAGCCTCGCGTGATCATGCCTTGGTTGGTTTATACCAGTTGGATGGCGAAGTTAATGCCGGTATCCATACACGACGCTTTGATGAGCTACCTAGGAATCAACAAAAGCATGGATGAGTTCAAGGGTCGTAGTAAAGAAGCGGTCAACGAACGGAGTTAGTTTGCTATGGCAGAACCTAAGTGCCCAAGCTGCGGCGTTGAAGGAATTGGCTACATCGTGTCAAAAGAGAGTAAGGAAAAATCTCGCCAGGGCAAATCGTGGTTTAATGTCGCCCACTGCGACAACTGCGGCTATGTCTATGGCATCTTTTCCAAACACATCATGGGTGGCAAGCCTGGACCCACGCTGGTGGTTCCGGACAAAAAACGCTAGGCCTTGAAACACCAGTGCCAAGGCTCGTACAAAAACCCGTACTCGTTATTCTTAGGGTAGCTAAGAGAAAACCCATAGTCCATTGCATGACTTGTTAACCAAGCAAAGGCCTGGGTCCGCTCAAAGGATTCGCTCAGTGGGTCACAACCAGGTGTACCAATGTCTACAGCGCGACCGGTATGGTGCTCACTGCAACCGGGCGGTGCAAGTACGGTCAAGACATCTTCTACCGTGCCCGATTGCACACGATCTCGCAGCAAACTAAGTTGCTTCTCAAAACTTCGAAAGCCAGAAATCATAACCAACCGGACATCGTCCAGACTCGCTTGATCTCGCATAGCTGCCCAAGAAGTCGCAGCATCGGGTATCAGAAGATGCTCTCTCCCACTATCACTGACGTGAGCCACCACCAGCTCATGGGCATCTTGGTACAACGGCAACCCTCTATTCAGTGTCACCTTTGTATCAGCGCCCAACGACTCTAACGCACGTTCTACTTTTTTTAGCAGACTCTGAGGAACGTTAGTCACGAAAATTTTCGTACTGTAGCGGTAAACCCAAGCTCTGTTCTTTGAGAAAGCCAATGACTCTTTGCAAATCATCCCGCTTTTTGCCCGTCACTCTAACTTGCTCGCCTTGAATGGCCGCCTGAACTTTGAGTTTCTGATCCTTAATTAGCTTGACTATTTTTTTCGCCAAAGCGCTGTCGATACCGTGTC
>JBCCFQ010000873.1:0-2033 GCA_039029655.1 Pseudomonadota bacterium
ACTGCCATACGCACTGTTGTCGAATAACCTGCCAGCCAAGAAAATGGGTGTATACATGGGAATTTTCAATTTCTTTATTGTTATCCCTCAGTTGGTTGCGGCCAGTGTTTTGGGTCTTGTCCTGAGAGAGTTTTTTGATTTGCAGAGCATTTATGGTTTGGTCATTGGTGGGATACTCATGATTATTGCTGGGATTACTGCGATGCTAGTTGATAAGGAAGCGGAACCAAGATGAGAAAGTGCCTAAGCGCCATCCTTATGTGCTTGCTTGTTGCTTGCGCGACCCCAAGTGCGCGAGTGCACACGCCGGAATTTTTTGGCACTGTGGAGCCATTTGCTTCTGAGGCCATTTACTTTGTTGTAACCGATCGATTTGTTGATGGTGACCCCAGCAATAACTACGAAGAACAGGGTGGGAATGAGCTATACACTTTTGACCGTCCCGTAAAATTGGAGGGACTTCCTCCAGGTAACATCGGATATCTCGGTGGCGATTTTAGGGGTGTGTTGAATAACGCCGCCTACATAGCTGACATGGGGTTTACTGCAATCTGGCTGACGCCAATCGTGGACAATCCGGATGAAGCTTTTACCGGGGGTAAAGCCCCGGGTGAAGGGGGTTCCAACGACTTGGGTAAAACCGGTTACCACGGCTACTGGGGTGTGAACTTCTTTCAATTGGATGAACACTTGCCGTCCAGTGGTCTGGGTTACGGGGAATTGACAGCCGCGTTGGCGGCTGGGTACGGCATTAAGACCGTTCTGGATGTCGTCTGTAATCATGGTTCGCCGTCATTTTCCATGGTGAGGGATCAACCAAAGTATGGTGAAATCTACGGCCCAGATGGTGAACTGCTCGCAGACCATCAGAATCTACATCCCAGCGAATTGGACGATGACAATCCTCTGCATGACTTTTATCTGAGGCAGCCGGATCTGGCAGAGCTATCAGACATGGACTACGACAATCCAAAAGTATTGGATTATTTTGTGGAGGCGTATCTGAAATGGATTGATCAAGGTGCAGCGGCGTTACGGATTGACACGATTAAGCACATGCCTCATGAGTTTTGGAAGGCGTTTTCAGATCGAATAAGAGCGGAACATCCTGGTCTATTCATGTTTGCCGAATCTTGGTCATTTGATGCGAAGTTTCTTGCGAGTCATCAGGAGACCGCTAACGGAAACATCAGCGTGCTGGATTTTCCCGGTCGCGAGGCAATGCTAGCGGTGTTCGGCTCCGAACAAGATTCATACGAACGTCTGCTAAGTTATTTGCATTTGGACACCGATGTCTATCGAAACCCATATGAGCTGATGACCTTTTACGATAATCATGACATGTCCCGTCTGGATGCCGATGACCACGGCTTTGTTGACGCCAACAATTGGTTGTTCACTAGCAGAGGAATACCTGTTGTCTACTATGGCTCTGAGGTTGGTTTTCGTGCCGGTGCAGATCAACATAGTGGAAATCGCGACTACTTTGGCCAAGATAACATCGATGCAGCACCAAGCCATTCAATACATCAGTCGTTAAGAAGAATCGCTACGGTTCGCAAGAATTCTATTGCGCTGCAGAGGGGTTTACAGCTGAACTATTCCTTTACCCAGGACACCGCAATTTTTCTTCGGGCGTACCAAGGTAACGACTCACGTCAAAGCGCTCTGGTCTTTTTGAATAAGGGCAATACCGAGAAATCTATGACCGTTTCACGGGACTTGGAAGTAGGTAAATGGAAGGATGCTATCACGGGCGACGAATATGTGGTGTCGGCTGACGATGGGAAGCTTGCCGTGTCGGTGCCAGCTCACGGGGTGCGAGTGTTGATGTTCGAATCGCCGTTGCAGAATCCAGAGCTTATTTCGAAACTCTTGGATCTGCAGCGCCACACGAATCTCGAATGACGAGTTTGGGAGTTAGCTGAAAAGACTCAACAGAAGACCCTTCAATGAGTTTTACAACTCCTCTTACCAACCCATCAGCCGCTTCCCTAATATTTTGCTGTACTGTGGTCAGGGACTGTGTGACG
>JBCCFQ010000874.1:0-2025 GCA_039029655.1 Pseudomonadota bacterium
ATCGTTGCTGGCGCCATCGGTGCCTTCTGACTCATCGCTTGCTTTTGGTTTGGCCACCAACTCACCGTCGGATCGAACGACCTCTAGCTTGCCATCGTCCCGTGCTGCGCCGTGGCCGATGACCACAACTCGCTCACTACCGTCTAGGCCGCTGGTCACCTCGATTTTTTCGCCGCTGGGAAAACCGGTTTCAATTACGCGGCGTTTGGCGACGGTTTCACCGTCTCTTTCTTCCGCGATAAAGACCGACAAACGGCGATCGTCATCCAATACGGCGGAGCGGGGCAGTAAGACTGCATTTTCATGCCGGTCGTAGACGATGTTGAATCGGCCAAACATGCCTGGCTTTAGACGATTGGTTTGGTCATCAACTTCAATAGTGGCTTTGAATGTGCCTGTGTTTGGGTCAATGGTTGGACTAATTCGGGCTACCTCACCAACAAACTGAGTGTCTTGCAGTGCATCTAACACAATAAGAGCAGGCTGCTTGGCCTGAAGCTTGTTAAATTCCCTTTCCGGTACATGTAGGTACGCTATCAAGGGATCCAAGTCGGTTAGCTGAAAAACTGGGTCATTGACATTCAAGTTATTTCCAATTTTGATGAATCTCTCGGCAATAACACCATCAATTGGGGCGCGGATCTCCGTGTAGCTAAGCTCGAGACGTGCCAGTTCGTATTGTGCCCGTAATGCATCCAGTTCGAACTTCATGCCTTCGAATGCACCTGAGCTAATCAGACCACGCTCAAACAAATCCACGTTACGGTTGTAGTCCTGTTCCAGCTTTTGCAGATTCGCTCTTGATTGTCGCATTTGATAACGCAAACGATCACCGTCAAGTCTAGCCAAGACTTGATTGGCTTTTACAAGATCGCCTTCCTCCACCAAAAGCTCTCTAACCTCGCCTGCCACTTTTGCCACCACCTGGGCTTCTTGGTCGGCTTCCAAGGTCGCCGTGCCGGAATACACTGCCACAACATCGCCGCGAGTCAGCGTTTGCACCTCTACCGGGACCGGTGCAGCTTCTTTTTCTTCATCGTCTTTCTTGGCGTTTTCAGCATCCGAATTTTGACCACCGCCACCGCAGGCGGAAAGTACGAGCGTGAGTAAGACCCCAAGCCAAATCTGTTTGGTATTTTTGTATCGCATAGAGTGAGATCCCTAGAAGGTGTAGCTGGCGCGTTCTAAGTTGTGTTCTGAGACCTGATTACCATCTCGTAAATTGAACTGACCCATGGTTACCACTTGATCGCCGGCCTCAAGGCCAGAGATCACTTCCACTTGGTCGTCGTTCACATAACCGACTGTGACTCGACGTTGATGGGCAACGCCATTGTGAACAACGAACACGCTGATTTTGTTGTCTTCGTGGATCAAAGCTGCAGCCGGTATCAGAACCGCTCCGTCGTGTTGGTCGTAGATAATGTTCAAACGACCAAACATACCTGGTCTAAGAGTTTTACTGGGATCGTCAACTCCGACCACAATGCGAAAGGTACCGGTGGCGACGTCGATTGTGGGAGAGACTCGTTCCACAACGCCCTTAAACTGAGTATTGGGTAATGCGTCAAAAACAAGATGGGCGGTTTGCTTCTTGTGCAGTAGCGCAAGTTGGTCTTGTGGTACATGCAACTCAGCTTGCAGCCGACTGGTATCAGTCACATGAAAGGCCATGTCACCGCTACTTAAGGTGTTTCCCACTTTGATGTAACGGTTGGAAATAACCCCTGCGATGGGGGCTCGAATTTCACTATAACTAAGCTGCAGCTTTGCGATCTCTAACTCGCTGGAAAGTGCTTTGAGTTCGTACTGAAGGGCATCCATTTCTCCCTGGCTGACCATTTCAAGTTTGGCGAGCTCCTGTTGGCGTTTCAAAGACTGTTCTGTTCGCTTGAGGTTGGCTGCTGCTTGGGCAACCCGTAATCGGAGTTCACGACCGTCCAGCGTTGCGAGCACTTGGCCGGCGGCCACTTGGTCTCCCTCTTCAACCTTGATGTTGAGGATTTCTCCGGCGACTTTAGCTAC
>JBCCFQ010000875.1:0-2024 GCA_039029655.1 Pseudomonadota bacterium
CCGGGAGATTCCGTTGGTAGTCAGTCCGAGCAACTGTCTAAGGAGCTTAGGCAACGACTCAATCTGTATCAGGTGAAATACGCCTTAAAAACACCACGTCACCGACAATGGGCCAGTCTGGCTCACGTACCCAGCGCGGATGACGAACTAACCATCGCTGACACCGTGGATGAAAAAAAAGAATCACAAAACGAGACCGCCCATGAGGAACAACCCTAAACCGCTGCATTGGGGTATCGCATTGTCCCTTCTCACCTGTCTAGGTCCGGTGACCTACGTTCATGGTGACGAGGTAACCCGGGGCTGGTTAGACCGTATGGGTCGCGCCGTGGAAGAGTTGAGTTATCAGGGAAGTTTTGTGCACACCGACGGGGGTCGGAGCCAGTCCATGGGCGTTGCTCACAGAGTGGATGATGGCAACGTGTATGAGCGGCTTTGGTCTTTAGATGGCCCCAATCGCGAGTTCATTCGAAAGAATAACGAAGTAAAGTGTATTTTTTCTGATCATCGGGAAGTTGTTTTTGAACAGGTCCAAGGAAATTCTGGCTACGGACTTCAGGTTCCCGAGTTTTCTCCCGCCCTCGAGCGGTTGTATCGGCTGGTCAGTCACGATGAGGAAGAGCGTATTGCGGGTCGTTCCACCCAGGTGGTAGAGATAATTCCAGAAGATCGCTACCGATACGGTTACAAGATGTGGTTAGACATTGAAACTGCCATGCCTTTACGCTTTGACTTAGTCAATGAAAAAGGTGAGGCGGTGGAGACCACCCAATTCATAGGCATAGATTTTCGTGAAGTGGAAGAGTCAGAGCTGACCCAGGAATTGTCTGTGGAAGGTTATCGGCATCATGCGGCTGCCAGTAATGGTGCTGCGGATTCTAATATTGACGTTCCCTGGCAAGTTGGGGAACTACCCCCTGGTTTTTATCGAACCAGCGCCACCAAGGACGACTTACCCAACCAAGAGGGTGAGCTGACCCATATGACCTATTCTGATGGTTTGGCCACGGTGTCAGTCTTTGTTGAGCCTTTAGGCGACGACGATCAGCCAGTACTGCGGGGCCTGTCAAAGAAAATGAATGCTTATGGCATCGTTGCTCGCGGAGCTGATGGGAACTATCAAGTGACCGTTATGGGCGAAGTGCCACGCCTCACGCTACGAAACATCGGCGAGTCCATTCGCCAAACTCACTGATACCCTATGATCTTAGAAACCGGTGTCGTCACCCGAGTTGCGGGCCGGCGAGTCTGGGTATCCGCTTCATCTCAAACGGAATGTGAACGCTGCGCTCAGGGACGCGGCTGCGGTGGGGTTTTCATGAATGCCCTGTTGCAGGATCGTTTGCGTCAGGTCAAGGCGGTTGCCCAGGAGGAACTGGTCGTGGGTCAACGAGTCAATCTGGCTTTGGCGGAACAGGACTTGCTTACGGCGGCGGTCTTGAGCTACTTGTTGCCTACCTTGAGCTTAGTTTTAGGCGCGTTAGTGGGGCACTCTTTGTGGCCGGGAGATATTGGCGCCATTCTTGGCAGTGTGCTGGGTTTGCTAATGGTGGTAGGTGGCTTGCGTTTTTTTGTTCGCCTGGCCTATTACCGGGGGCGTTTCATGCCCACAGCCAAGGCATGCTATTCCAATGTGGCGGACTGACCCATGAGGCTGGTGCTATACACACGCCGAGGTTGTCACCTGTGTGAGGATATGCTGTTGGATCTAGAGTTGTTGAGTAAGCAACGGGACTTCAGCTTGCAAATTGTGGATATAGACACTGATCCCGAGCTAGTGCGACGCTATGGCCAGGACGTGCCGGTGCTGACCGACCAGACAAGTCGATTGATCTGCCAGCATCGGCTGGATTCGACGGCAGTGACGCAATTTATAGCCAATCAGTAAGGCGATTTATGGCACCGTAGCTGAAACCGCCGCTATAATGCGCAGCATCATTCTCACGGGGTCGTATCTGACCTATGAAGTTCATCAGGAATTTTTCCATCATTGCCCATATCGACCACGGCAAATCGACCCTCGC
>JBCCFQ010000876.1:0-2004 GCA_039029655.1 Pseudomonadota bacterium
AGCGAAGCGGGTTCATTCTTGTTTGGTTTTGATTCTTCACTTAGAACAGAAAAACCTTGAGAAAAAAGATCAGACTCCTGTTCCAAACCGATGTCCGTGTCAGTTGTCGTCCAACCAACGAACTGGTAACCAAAACCATTCTTAACGAGCACGGTAGAGATGTATTGATAGGGCTTGCCGGATAGCGTGACGTCAAAACGCCAACGCAAGGCTTCAACCCCTGAAAGCTGCGCCCGCTGGACTTCTTGCCGCTTTATCGAACCATACTTTTCCTCACGGGAAAAATAGGCATCAAAGGTCGCAACGTTGATGTCATAGAATTCCTGCAATGACACGTTTTCACCTAGATGATCGGCGAAAATCGAAAACACGGCATTAGGCTGACTCCGAACGGCAGCAAAATCCGCACCCGGGATTAGTTTGTCTGAATCCAACGCCTTATAGCCGTCGGGTAAATCAAATCGATAATTGAGATCAGTGTTTTCGACGCTATCCGTTGCCTTCGCGGAGAAAAGGCTGTCTAGCACATCCGACAGACTTCCCGACTGCGCTTGCGCGGGCCCGTCGATGGCAAGAATCGCCAACAAACACAAACTAGCCGATATTACACGCACAAGATACATTCCCTATAAATTTCATGATGTTATGAGAATAATCATTGCTCGCCAGCCAGTTCAAAGCAAGGATTTGTATCACACTGTGGACAGGCTAGCCCCCGACGCGCCGGATAGACCCCCTAAAGGGGCGACACATCGAAACGAACGGTGACTCTCTCTAACTCACTTTCGAATGGGACGTTGTTGTGAAAGAAATAGGACGGGAATAGGAATAGGTTGCCCTCTTGGGGTCTGACTATCTTGTGCAGATAGGGCGTGCCTTGCAAATCCTCCCGGTCTGGCCGACCAAACTCCACCCAACCAGGGTTTTTTTGAGTTGTTTCAATCAGCGTGGGCAAGCGCACAAAATAGATTCCGCTTAGCCACGCCCCCGACCTAATTCGAGGAGGCTCCGCCCCTTGCTCCTCAATCACTACGCCGTAACCGGACAACTGCCATTCCCCGGGCACACCTTTGACGAAAGTATGATCGTCCAAATTCAAGGCTCTTATGTAATCCTCGACTGCCAGCCGAATAGAAGAAGCAAGACTGACAAATGCAGGGGACTCCGTGGCAAAAATGTCAGTGGTATTGCGACCGAAACGCGTCAAACCTCGGGCACCATATTGTCTTAGGCTTGAATGAGCCAAAATGTCCTGAGCCAGTGTGGCATTCAAGGTTTTATTGTTCTGGTAGCGATCGTCTGGCGGCAAATCTCTAATGGAAAAAAATCGTTCGAAGTCCATT
Organism: Pseudomonadota bacterium; assembly: GCA_039029655.1. Lineage (GTDB taxonomy): Bacteria > Pseudomonadota > Gammaproteobacteria > Steroidobacterales > JBCCFQ01 > JBCCFQ01. The sequence goes on from JBCCFQ010000876.1 coordinate 1,344, forward strand.
AGTTCGGCCACCGGAATCTGGTTCCCGCCGTTAGCAAGATGCGCCATGATTTTCATGGATACCACATCGCTTTGCCCAGGATTCGCCTCCAGAAACTGATCGCATAAGCTAATGATGTTGGTATAACGCTGCTCCGTCATGAGAATCGAACACAGACGAAGCACGGTAGTGTAGTCGTTGGGATTGTTGGTCAAGGTGTGTCGATAGGCACGTTTTGCTTGTTCTATCTCACCTAACCCTTCCAACATTGTTGCGTATTCAGACAGCGCGTGACTGTTTTTCTTGTCTATGTGTAGCGCAACCTTGAGAGACTTTGCAGCTTGCTGGATTTTCCCCAATCGATTAAGGGCAACACCTAAAAGCGCATGGTTATCGGCGTTGCCCTTCTCAAGGCGAACCGCTTCCAACAAAAATGAGACAGCCTTTTTGTACACCTGCTGATCCAGCATGACCCCACCTAGACCTTGATAGGCAAGTGCATAGTTTGGGTCAATGGCGATGGCTTGTTTCAAACTGTGTACGGCCTTCTCCATCTCCCCTCGGGATCTCAATGCATGTCCTAAGTTGTTGTGAAACTCCGCCACTTCTCCTTTGAGTTTGACCGCTTTGCTAAATGCCTTGATTGCGTGGGCAGACTGATTAAGCTCCATGAGCGTTTTTC
>JBCCFQ010000877.1:0-2004 GCA_039029655.1 Pseudomonadota bacterium
CGAATCATATTCCCAATTACGCCCATATTGGCGAAGCTGGTGGATTTCTGTGTGGCGTTGCTGTTGATTGTTGCCGCAATGATTTACTACAAGGTCGAGCCCACCTCCAACTTGCTCTATCTGCCGTTTTTTATCCTTTTGATGATGATGGTGCCGGCGGGTATTGGCATGTGGTTTGCTTCTCTGGCCATACGATTTCGTGACGTCAGGTTCGCCATGAATTTCATGATTCGCATGCTGATCTACACGGCGCCCATTGTGTATACCGCATCGGCGATCCCAGAGCAGTATAGATTGATCTATTCTCTAAACCCCATTGTCGCCGTCATTGAGGGCTTTCGTGGTTGTTTGTTGGGCGGGGAGATGCCCTGGCAGTTTATTTATCCGGGCGCTATTGTAGCCGTGGTCATGTTGGTTTCCGGGGCAATGTATTTTAGACGCATGGAAAAAGTTGTGGTGGATGTCATCTAATGAGCCAGTACGCAATCCAAGTAGAGAATTTAAGTAAGCTGTATCGAATCGGCGCCAAAGAGCAGTCTGAGGACAGTCTTGGGGGGTCGTTGGCGAGGTTTCTAAAGAGTCCGATCTCAAACTTCAAGAAGTACCGTTCTTTGTATCGCTTCGATGATGTGTTGAAGAACCCCAACGCGGAAGCTGACGATGTTTTGTGGGCCCTGAGAGACTTGAACTTTGATCTAAAACAGGGTGAAGTCCTGGGTATCATCGGCCGAAACGGTGCGGGTAAGTCTACACTCCTCAAGATATTGTCTCGAATCACTCCGCCAACTGTCGGTACCGTGAAGGTCAGAGGCAAAGTCAGTAGTTTGCTGGAAGTGGGGACGGGCTTTCACCCAGAACTCACCGGCCGGGAAAATGTGTTTTTGAATGGCACTATTCTCGGGATGACCAAACGTGACGTTAAGGCGAAGTTAGATGAGATCGTGGATTTTACCGGTGTGGAAAAGTATCTCGAAACGCCAGTCAAACGTTATTCCAGTGGTATGCGAGTTCGATTAGCGTTCGCCGTCGCCGCGCACCTGGAGCCGGAAATCATGATTGTGGACGAAGTCCTGGCGGTAGGCGATCAACGTTTTCAAAAGAAATGCTTGAGCAAGATGGAAGATATCGGTGGCGAAGGACGCACGGTATTATTCGTGTCTCACAAGATGCCCGCGGTCACTAGAATGTGTAGCCGCATCATCTGGCTGCATCATGGTGAAATGGTGCGAGACGGTTTGCCTCATGACGTCGCTTCCGAGTATCTAACTGTCGGCGCCGACAGTGCATCAGAGCGCATCTGGCGTAGTGCAGACGAAGCGCCTGGTGGTAACTTGGCTCGTCTCATAGCGGTCAGAGTACTAGACCAAAACGATAATGTTACTCTAGGCATTGATATACGACAGCCAGTTAAGATTGAAATGGAATACGAGGTATTGGAATCAGGTCACGTGATGATTCCCCATCATTACCTAGTCAATGAAGAGGGTGTCATTTTGTTTTCCACTTTGGATCGTGATCCCAAGTGGCGGAAACGGCCAAGGCCTGCGGGGCGATATCGTTCTCAGGTAAAAATTCCGGCCCACTTCTTTAATTCGAGTACGCTTTCCGTCGGTACGGCGTTGGTTACACTGGATTCCAGAGAAGTCCAATTTAATGTCCGAGATACCGTGACATTCTCAGTAACCGACAGCTTGGAGGGTGATTGCTATCGTGGCGATTACAATGGCAACACTGGGGGTATTATCGCGCCCATGTTGGAATGGGATACTCGATTACTAGACGACGAGACTGACCTTGCGGTATGAACCCGACAGCTGGCAAATCGGATCGACCCAAGCCCTATTGGAGACGTGCGCTCGACGGAGTCACCCGTAGGATTGCGGGCACCATAACCGGTGTTGAGGGCCAATCCGTTAGTGTTGCCTTGACGTTTGATGACGGGCCGGATCCGGAGTACACACCAAGACTCTTAGACTTACTTGGCAAGCACAATGCTTGTGCTAC
>JBCCFQ010000878.1:0-2004 GCA_039029655.1 Pseudomonadota bacterium
CCGGGACAGTTGTTTCCACCCGAGCACACCCTGTACTGCCCGTTCCCTTCCTTGAAGGGTTCCCCTCCTTCTGGGCATCCTTAAATTCTCTCTCATGTAGGCAAATCGACCCTCGCGGATCGATTTATTCAGCTGTGTGGTGGATTGGATGAGCGTGAGATGGAGGCCCAAGTATTAGACTCCATGGATTTGGAACGAGAGCGGGGCATAACCATCAAGGCCCAAAGTGTATCTTTGAACTATAAAGCGAAAGATGGCAATGAGTATCAACTCAACTTCATCGACACCCCGGGGCACGTGGATTTTTCATATGAAGTTTCTCGCTCTCTAGCCGCGTGTGAAGGCGCCTTATTGGTTGTTGATGCGGCCCAGGGGGTAGAGGCCCAAAGTGTCGCTAACTGCTATACCGCCATCGAGCAAGGCCTAGAGGTTGTTCCAGTTCTAAACAAGATGGATCTGCCGTCGGCGGATCCTGATCGGGTTATTAACGAGATTGAAGAGATTATTGGTATCGAGGCCACGGACGCCGTTCACGTCAGTGCCAAGACGGGTCTTGGCATCGAAGAACTCCTAGAACAACTTATTGCTCGAGTGCCACCCCCTGAAGGTGATCCTGAAGCGCCACTACAGGCTTTGATTATCGATTCGTGGTTCGATAACTACGTCGGGGTCGTTTCCCTTATTCGAGTTGTTAACGGTCGTGTGCGCTTGGGAGACAAGGTGCGGGTGATGTCTACGGGACGTAGTCATAGCGCGGAGAAGGTGGGGCTGTTTACTCCCAAGATGGAGCATACGGAGAGCTTAGAACCTGGGGAGGTGGGCTTTTTGATATCCACTATAAAAGACATCAATGGGGCACCCGTTGGTGACACTTTGACCCTGGACAAAAATCCCTGTGAGTCGCCTCTACCGGGTTTTGAAACGGTACAACCCCGAGTTTTCGCAGGGTTGTTCCCAACCGTCAGCGACGACTACAACTCATTTAGAGATGCCCTTCACAAATTGCGACTAAATGACGCAGCCTTAGCGTTTGAGCCAGAGTCTTCTATGGCGTTGGGGTTGGGTTTTCGATGTGGCTTTTTGGGCATGCTGCACATGGAGATTGTTCAAGAGCGCCTGGAAAGAGAGTACAACATAGATTTGATCACCACTGCGCCAACGGTGGTGTACGAAGTGGTGAGGACCGATGGCGAAGCAGTTCAAATTGACAATCCATCGGATTTGCCGCCAGCTAACAACATCGACGAGATTCGTGAACCCATTATTTCCGCCAGTATCCTGGTGCCCCAGGAACATGTGGGGTCTGTCATTGGATTATGTGTTGAAAAGCGCGGTGTTCAAAAACGTATGCAGTACCTTGGGGCACAAGTTTCCATTGAGTTTGAGTTACCCCTAGCGGACGTGGTGCTAGATTTCTTTGATCGACTCAAATCAGTCAGTCGCGGTTATGCTTCCTTCGACTATCAATTTGTCCGTTTTCAAGCAGCACCACTGGTACGAATGGACGTCTTGATCAACAAGGATCGTGTAGATGCTTTGTCAGTAATTATTCACCGTGAATCCGCCCGCTTTCGTGGCCGAGAACTGGTAGAAAAAATGCGTGAATTGATACCCCGGCAGATGTTTGATGTTGCCATACAGGCAGCTGTTGGTTCGCAAATCATTGCCCGCACCACCGTAAAAGCACTACGAAAAAATGTCACGGCCAAGTGTTATGGCGGCGATATCAGCCGTAAGCGAAAACTGTTGGAAAAACAAAAAGCGGGTAAAAAGCGTATGAAGCAGTTGGGGAGTGTGGAGATACCCCAAGAGGCATTTCTGGCTGTATTGCAGGTTGGCAAGAAATGAACAATACTCCCAGTTTGTGCAGGCTGTGGGGCGTGTATGTCCGTTGATTTTGCTTTAATTTTTATCATTGCTGCCTTAGTTTGCGGTGTTATATGGGCCGTCGATACTTTGTACTTCCAGAAAGATCGAGTGGCTTTAGCCGGTGACAGCGCGAAA
>JBCCFQ010000879.1:0-2003 GCA_039029655.1 Pseudomonadota bacterium
GTCTACCAAGTCCTTTGGATGCGAGAACTCGAGCTGTTGCTCGGCAGCTCAGCACAAGGCGCGGCAGGAACACTGGCGGTGTTTTTTGCAGGTCTGGCCATCGGCAGTGCCATTTGGAGTCGGCGGGCTCCTCGAAGCCAGCGTCCTTTGGCGGAGTACGGGTTACTTGAAATAGGTATTGGACTGTCAGGTATTTTGTATTTCAGCCTCATGTTCTTATACGCTCAGGTGTATTCCCCTGTCCATGAAGCCTTTGGAGACACACCCGGGCTTCTACTCACGGTGAAGATGATATTGGCTTGTGGCGTCTTATTACCACCGGCTATCCTCATGGGCGGCACGCTGCCACTGATGTCGCAACATATTGTCACTACCCGCAATACCCTTGGACGAACCGGCGCTCTGTTGTACGGCATCAATACATTAGGAGCTGCCAGCGGTGCACTGGCCGCGGGACTTTTTTTGCCGCGCTGGCTAGGCTTTAACAACACTTATCTCATTGCGGTTGTTGGATCTATCGCCATAGGTGCCATTGCCTGGGTGCTTGGTCGACGATCCAACCTGTCACTCAAACCAAGTTCTTTCGACGAGATTGAAGCACCGACCACGGTTTCGTCCGAAAAAGAGTGGCGTGACTCTGATTTGTTATCCAAACCCCAGCTCATAGTCGCTGCTTTTGGCTCCGGCGCGTTGGCCATTGCCATGGAAGTCCTTTGGACACGGATGTTTCAACAAGTGTTACAAAACTCTGTTTACACCTTTTCAATCATCTTAGTGACCTTTCTATTAGCACTGGCCACAGGGGCTTTTGTTGCGCGGAAAATCGCAAGTGCCAAGGTAAACCCATGGCTAGCTTTGTCCTTATTGCTCAGCGTGGCCGCAGTAGGAACTTTGGCAAGCCCATTCATCTTTTTTTCCGTCACCGATGGCATGCGGTACTTAGGTGCTGGCCAAGCGTGGTCGGATTATTGGGTGTCTGTTTTGAGTGCCGGCTTTATGGTGCTGTTCATTCCTGGGGTTATGGTGGGGAGTGTTTTTCCATACCTGCTCAGAGTGGCTGAACATAGCGGTGAACCTGGCACAGTGGTGGGGCGACTGAGCGCACTCAATACCACCGGTTCCATTGTGGGCTCACTGGTTACCGGGTTTGTATTACTAAGCACCGCGGGTCTCTGGGTGAGTATCTTGATGGTTACCATGGCGTATTTGCTCTTGTCCGTCTGGATCAGTTTGGTCAGTGCGCGACGATGGGTGGCCATTCCGATTCTTGGAGTCGGGCTAGGGCTTACCGTGGCAAATCCTTCTGCACTTCCTGGAGTACGGCTTAACCCAGATTTAGAAACGGTGTTGGGTTCATGGGAGGGCCCGGATGGTTATGTTGCCGTGATTGAGCGAAAGGGATCACGACGGATCAAGATCAACAATTTTTATGCCTTGGGTAGCACCGGCGCTGTTCAACATGAACAAAACCAGACTTTGATTCCTCTCATGTCCCACACATCACCAAGCAATTTGTTTTACTTAGGGATGGGCACCGGCATAACTGCAGGTGCGGCGTTGCGGCTCCCTAGTGAGCAAGTCACGGTCGCCGAGTTGGTGCCGGAAGTGGTGACCGCGGCTGCGGCGTTTTTTGACGAACCGGCATTGGGTCTTTTTTCAAATCCTCGGACACGTATTTTGGCGAGGGATGGTCGAAACGAACTACGCGGTGTGAACGAGTCTTTCGACGCCATCCTTGCTGATCTTTTTATTCCTTGGCGGGCCGGTGTAGGCAACCTGTACAGCCGCGACCACTATTTGACAGCGCGCAGTCGGCTGCGCCCTGGTGGTATGTACGTGCAGTGGATCCCACTCTATCAAGTGACCGACTCGGAAATGTGGACCATCACTCGTACAATCCAGGACGTTAACCCACAGGTACATTTGTGTCGTGGCGACTGTAATGAACAAAAACACATACTCACTAATGACCTATCCTTAGATGAAGACACGCAGGCAAACGA
>JBCCFQ010000880.1:0-1999 GCA_039029655.1 Pseudomonadota bacterium
ATTAACGCAGTGGATGTTCGAGGACGACGCCTTCTACCAAATCTTCCTTCGTCGTATTCCAATTGGACGTCTGGGAGAGGCTGAGGATTTCATTGGAACTGTGCTATTCCTCTCATCAAAAGCGTCCGATTTTATGACCGGTGCAATTCTGGCGGTCGATGGCGGTTACACTGCCGGGTAAAAAACCCAATTATGAATGGTGAATTGCGAGTGGTAAACGAACAATGGGTGTCAAATCCTGAAATATGTTTACAGTTAAGTTACCAAAATAGCGTTAGTAATCGGCTAGACTCGCAAACCTTGACAGCGGCCCAAAATGTGCGGCTAAAAAGCAGGCGACGGACGAGTGAGCGAAGGAAGGATAGAAATCGTTCCGTCCCCTAATCCGAGTGTAGCACATTTTTGACCTAATGCTGTCAAGGTCAAGCCCTGCGGGTTGCTAGTCAAAAAGGCGGCTCGGGACTCACTCACAAAGGAAGGATAGTGTTCCATCCCAAAGTGAATCTGAGCCGGTTTGGCATAGTCTAGGGAAAGATGTGGGCGTTCATAGTTGTAAAGATAGATGGCCTGCTGCACCGCAATTTCAGCATCTTGGTCATTGACGAAAAGATCATTGAGATTGTACTCGTACTTTAAAATACCATTCATCCGTTCAGCTAAAGCATTGTCGTAACAGTTGCCAACTTCGCCCATGCTAGCAAGGATGCCAGCATCGCTGAGTCGGTCAGCGTAGATGTTAGCCATATACTGGATGCCATGGTCGGAATGATGAATCAGCCCAGGCAGTCTAGAGACATCAGTCTGCTCGATGGCTTGATTCAGTGCTCGTAAGCAGCCCTCGACGGCAAGCGAATCGGAGAGATCATAGCCTAAGATGTAGCGTGAGTAGGCGTCGGTGAGCAAAGCCAAGTAGCGAAATCCTTGCTCTGTGGCAATGTACGTAATATCTCCCACCCACACCTGATTTACTCGTTCTACAGTCAGATCTTCGAGTAGATTGGGCCTACGCCAGCTACCGGAGAAGGTTGTACGACGCCGATTGCGTTTAGGCGGAACCGGCAAGTCATGTTCTCTCAGCAAATCAAAGAACTTGTCTCGGCCTCGCTTGATCTCAAGAGCTTCCATCGAATGCTTCAACTCGTGATACAGCTTGCGGCCACCCATCTGTGGATGCCATTGCCGGATTCCTTGCACCAGTTCAACAACCATTTCATCTTGGGCTGCATTCTCTATCTCTCGCTTGCGGCTCTGGTAGTACGCTTGGCGACTAATGCCAAACCAACCACAGGCAGCTTCCTTGCTTAAGTTACTATCAGATGTGGCCTCATCTATGATTTGTTGCCGAAAGTTTTTTTTAGATCCATCTCTAACTCTCGGTCTGCCACATCTATCGTCGCTTTCAGCATCCGATTGTCCAGTACGCTTTCGGCCAGTGCTGACTCCAGTTCGGCTATTCGTTCTTGCATCGCTTTCACTCCCAGTTGGTCCTCCACACTTTGGAGCATCACTACCTCCGAGCGGTAGCCGCTTCTTCCATATCGCTTGATCCAATTCAGTACTGTTTGGTGACCACCGATTCCGTACTTATTTCGCAGACTCTTTACGCTCGCTCCCGCTTCATATTCTCGCACAACTTGTTGCTTCAATGCTTGGCTGTATCGTTTGACTGGGTCTTTTTTCATAACTGTCCTCCTGAATTGATTGTATTTGCTTCACTCTTACTGTCAATTATATTCAGGACGACTCAATCATTCACGATTCACCATTAGCAATTCCTATGATTACTCCTGCCGAAATCAAGCAGAAAGCCGCCAGAAAATACCCCACCTTTCTAGCTGCCCTACTGGCCGATGAACCGTTCTTCCCATTGATCATCCCGTTCCGTAAGCCCGCGGCCAGCGTGGACTACATGACGCTGAAGGGCTGGGTTGACCAACTGATGGCTGGCTCCAAAGCGGAAAAGGGATACAGCTACACCCTCCACTTGCGGACGCGGGAG
>JBCCFQ010000881.1:0-1998 GCA_039029655.1 Pseudomonadota bacterium
CCCCGAGAAGGGTCGCTAAGAAGAAAGCGGCCAAAAAGAAAGTCACTAAAAAGAAAGTGGCGAAGAAGAAGGCCACCAAAAAGCGAGCGGCCAAGAAGAAATCGACTAAGAAAAAGGTCACGAAGAAAAAAGTGACCAAGAAAAAGGCCAAATCCAGGAAGACTGGTCGTCGACGCTAGGCGTGATGCTTCAGACCTGGCCGCCGCAAAGCCATTTTTAGGTTTGATCGACACCAAAATACTGATTCAAAGCGAGTGTCAGGCGGCTAAAAAAAAACCTTTCTCGCGCCAACGTGGTATACGTGGCGCCAGCAACAAGTCGCCACGCTGATAGTCAAACACACACTTACACCCTATGGAGATCTTGATGATTGGATATGTTGTCCTTGGTACCAATGACCTCGCTCGCGCCGCGTCGTTTTACGACGAACTGCTCGCGGAGATGGGCGTCACTCGAATGATGGAATTTGGGGAACGCGGTTATGCTTGGGCTCAAGCAATGGACAAACCGATGCTTTGCATAATGACCCCCTATGATCATCAACCGGCGACGGTGGGTAATGGCGTGATGGCCGGTATAGCGGCCGATTCCCACGACCAGGTCGACCGTATCTATAGGAAGGCGATTGAACTGGGCGGCGTTGACGAAGGCCCTCCTGGCTTGCGCGCCGAGGGTGGCGACGGCTTCTACGCCGCTTACTTCCGTGATTTGGATGGCAATAAGCTCGACGTATTCAGCTATGGCTGAGTTTACCTTTTGACCCATACCTTGAGAACTCTACTCGACTGAACGCCTGGTCTTGGATCGTCCTATGCTTGCTAGTACCCTGGCACAATCGTGAGCAGCTAGAAAAATCGGACGCTCAATTCGCTGTCTCGTCCAACATCTGCCAGTCAGCAGCTAGGCTTGTTCGGCTATCTCCTGGAGTTTTTCCCCAATTAGCGGTTGTCGCCAACCACTGAGTACTTTTGCGTCTGGGCGATTCTTAAGCAAATCGATCATGTCTTTTTTCGATGCCAGCAGGGCAGAACTTACATTCAATGACTTGCTGTGCTCCTCAACCAACGCTTTCATAGTTCGAAGCTTGTTTCTGTCATGCTCACTCAATGGCTGTGGTTTTTGTGTAGTCGGTTCGTCTGTATCTACAGCCGATTGAACGAGTTCAAAAATTCTGTTGCCGTGCCGCTGTGTTAACTTTCTCGGGACACCGAGGTCTCTCAGGTCCGGTAGGGTTTTGGGTTGGTTCAAGGCAATTGCGATCAATAGTTTGTCATCCAAAACCCAGCGTCTTGGCAAATCCCGAAGGATTGCCGTTTCTTCCCGCCAGCCTGCGAGCATACGGATCAGTGTTTTTGCTTTTCCCTTGATTTTGGACTGACCCTTGACCCGTTTGTATGCATCTGAGATGGACTGTTCATAAAGTTCAGGATGGGTGAGTTCCTTTGAATCTTGTAGTACCCATGATATTCGATCTGGGATTCTCTTAAGTAGCTCCTGATAGGCCTGATACAAAAAAATGACATCGTTTTCCGCGTAATGTATTTGTTTTTCAGACAGTGGACGTTGCGCCCAATTAGTTCTGGTTTCGGTCTTATCGAGTTTGATGTCGAGCAATTCAGCAACCAAAGTCGCATAGCTGATTTGTTCTCCTAGACCGGCGATATCCGCAGCGATTTGGGTGTCGAAAATCGGTGTTGGAACGCTACCCCGCAATCGATGGAAAATCTCTAGATCTTGGCGGGCCGCGTGCAGTATCTTTGTAGTGCTCGTGTCAAAGATCAGATCCAGCAGGGGGTCGAGATCGGTGAGTTCCAAAGGATCAATACACGCATGGACGCCGTCCGCCGCGATTTGAATGAGGCAGGGTTTTGGAAAGAAGGTTTTTTCCCGTACGAATTCTGTATCCAGCGCGATATATTTCGCACCGGCGATTTTTGCGATGAACTTTTCTAGATCAGCCCCGGTATCTACCAGCATAGGTTGGGTCTTAACCAAAAA
>JBCCFQ010000882.1:0-1997 GCA_039029655.1 Pseudomonadota bacterium
CCCCTGGGTCGCCTCTTCATTGAGTGGAATACGAATCTTGGCGTCGGGAGCCGACATGGCGCGGGAAAGCAAGCCGGTGTATTCGCCTTTGATGTCAAAGAACCGCACTTCACGGAAGTTAAATATTTTTTCATAAAAGCCAGCCCAATAGTCCATGCGGCCGCGATACACATTGTGGGTCAGGTGATCGATAACATTTAATCCACAGCCGACGGGTCGATGATCGACGCCGTCCAGATATTTAAAATCAATATCGTAGATGGAGTTGCCCTCGCTGTAGCGGTCGATGAGATAGAGCGGTGCGCCACCTATGCCTTTGATCGCAGGTAGTCGCAACTCCATTGGCCCGGTCTCGATGTCCATGGGCTGCGCACCCAATTCCAAAGCGCGGGAGTAGGCGTGTTGCGAATCTATTACCCGAAATGCCATGCCACAGGCGGATGGCCCGTGTTCATCAGCAAAATAACAGGCGTAACAATTGGGTTCATAGTTGATGATGAAATTCACATCGTTTTGTCGCCACAAGGTCACGTCTTTGGACCGGTGATTAGCAACGTGGGTGAAGCCAAGCGTTGTAAATACAGTTTCCAGTGCGCCTTTTTCCCGGGCAGCAAACTCGACGAACTCAAAGCCGTCCAGCCCCATAGGGTTGTTGGTCAATTCCGACATTGGCAATTTCTCTTTCGGTGGAAATGATATTAGTTGCAATAACAACTAATATTAGTTGCAAATGCAACTAATGTCAATCAAGATGCTTCCATGGCGAAAACTAAGCAACAACAGGGTAGTCTGCGAAGCACTGTACTGAAGCTGGAGAGGTATTTGCCGTACCGTCTCTCCATTCTGTCCAACAAGGTGAGTAGCAAAATTGCAGAGACTTATAGTGATAAATTTGCGCTTTCGATTACGGAGTGGCGCATCATGGCAGTGCTGGGAGAGTATCCTGGTGTGTCGGCAGATGAAGTGTCTCTAAAGACACAGATCGAAAAGTCCATCCTCAGCAGAGCGATTAATAAACTACTCAGTCGGCATTTTGTAGACAGAAAGTTTGATCCTTCCGACAGGCGACGTTCGATGTTGTCGCTTACCAAAACCGGGAAGTCGGTCTATGATGAAATTGTACCTGTGGCCTATCAATTTGAAGCAGAGTTGCTGGAATGTTTCAGTGCGTCAGAGCGAGAACAATTCAGTGATCTGGTGGATCGCCTGTTTGAGCATGCAGATGAGATGCAACAAAATGACTCTTAGTCTGGGTTTTGGTCTGGGATAAAGTTACTTCAGTGCTCAAGGCCTGATGCGATCAGTTTGTCCGCCATCCATTGCATATGGTTGTTCGGGGCAGTTTGTGTTTTGCGAGTCTGTGCCAAGAGTGTGAATATCGAGAAAGGTCGTAGCGGCGTAGGTGATAATCTGCTCGATGTCTTGCCACTCGTTTGTATCCATATTTGAATGTTCGATCTCTAACTGGAAGGGTTGACCAGGGAACAATTTTCCCGCCGGAATGGTGAACGATTCTGCCTGGTAGGTAAGGGCGTCGAGATTACTGATAGCGTGTCCGGAATGCACGGTTTCTATTCCCATACAGTTCCCCATCATTACATAGATCATGTCGTCGATAATGCCCTTGGGATCTGCGCTGCCTTTGCTGAACGGTGTCCAACTTACCGTTAGATCTTCATCAGGGTTGATAAGGTCTGGCTCGATCGGCAGGCCCAGCTGACTCAGGGATACTTCGATGGGGCCGGGATTACGCAATTCGCCCTGATCTCGCTCGAAGCTCACTGGCATTCTGTCAATATCACCATCCGGGGTATCGAAACTGAAATAGTAGGTGCTATCAGGAAAATTTTCGGTCAACGCCTCGATGGAGTACTGGCGGGGCCCTGCCAAAAACAAGATGTCTCCTTCTGGAAATTTGAATCCCTCTGCGGCAGCGCCGGGTCCGCTGAGTGAAGCATTCGTTACTGTGCCGCTTTCAGTTTTGAACACTTCGGCAA
>JBCCFQ010000883.1:0-1995 GCA_039029655.1 Pseudomonadota bacterium
CCAGCCGTTATCTTTCCCCCACCAGATACCGATCCAACTCCACATGAAAATGCCGCACCCGTTGCTCTTGTTCACTCCACAACGGTCCATCGAATCCTCTGGACCGAAGCCCTTGTTGCACCACCGGCAACAGCTCCGAGTCTTGGTCTAGTACTAGACCTAGGTTAGGTGGTTCTCCAAGCGGCACATACTCTGTATCCGGTCTGATTTCTCCGGTCAGATCGGTGCCTTCTGGGATGCCCATCCAGTCAGGTGCTTTGTAATTGGGGTCGTCCGCAGGTCGAAACAGGGTCATGGTGTCGTAATAGAACTTCTCTGGATCCGTTTCATGGGGCATAAACCGCATCAGGAAAGCCCCTTCTGGGTGCAAGCCGATTTGTACGTTAGGGAATACACCCGTTGCCCAACTATCCGTCAGTTGCCCGTCCACGAGATCGCCATAATCCAAGCCTATGTCATTGGCTCGCTGGCGTTTGGACTGTTGTATGGCTTCACGAACGCCGGCGGCATCGCCCTTATAGGACTCAGGATTCATACCAGCGTCTTGCATCATGAATTGAAGACCGGCGTCAACGGTGACTTGATCGTCCACACGTGGACTCTTTTGCGCTAAGGGTACGATCATTCGACTGGCGCCAAAGGGGTAGAGGTCACATTGAGTGGTTAGGTCACCCATGACGGTTTGTGTTTCCGGATGTACGGCGTGCAAATGATAGGTTTCATAGAATGCATCAACACCGGTTTTCCAGTTGGCGGCCCATTCGCTGACAACGTGTCGAACCACATGCATTTGATCCAGCTTATACGCTTCCAAGTAGCCTTCCGGTAATCCGATGCGCTCTTTGACCGGTGGTGCCATTGGGTCAAAATTGACGAAAATCAGGCCGGCATAGGTTTCGCAGCGAATGGTTTTTAAGTTTGGTCGATGTTTCACCACCTCGGGTCGGAACGTCTCTTCGTCGGTAATAGTTCTTAATGTCCCGCAAAGTCCAAAGTTCCATGAGTGAAACGAACAGGTGAAACTGTTCGCGGACCCACTGTCGTTTTGCACCAGACGATTGCCTCTGTGGGGGCACACATTGTAAAAGGCTTTGATGTCGCCGCTGTCTTGGCGAACAACGATGACTTGTTCATGTCGAATTTTGTAGACGAGATAGTCGCCAGGGTCAGGGATGTCCGTTTCCACACCCGCAATTTGCCAAACACGGCCCCACAGGTGCTGCCATTCCTGTTCCATAAAGTCCTGTTCATAGTACCGGGAGGCGGGAAATCGCTCGACGCCGTTATCCACATAGGGTCGTTTGGCTTCTAGTGAGTCGGCCGTGGCTTGAGGGTTAACTATGGGTTCTTGGTTTACGTTACGAACCATAATGTAGGTTGCCTTAATCGAAATTTAGTTTGAAATGGTCTGGTATTCCGCCCGGCCAGGTGTCACCCCACTGATTGTTTCCGCCGTCCACTGTGACCACTTCTCCGGTTATGAATTTGCCGGTGGGTGCGGATACATAGGCAACTGCCTGAGCAATATCATACACGTCTCCAAATTGACGCATGGGATTTGCATCCTTGAAACGCTCCGGTACTCCTTCAGGGTAAACTTCGAAACCTTCTGTTGGAATGGATCCGGGTGACACACAATTCACTCTTATGTCCAGGGGCGCCCATTCGGTAGACACAGACTTACTTAAGTAAATCACGCCGGCCCGTGCGGCACAGGTATGGGCCACTTGGGGCATACCACGCTGCACGTTGGCAACAATGTTAACAATACTGCCGGGGCGTTTGTGTTTTTGCCACAGCCTTGCCGCCGCTTGCATCATGTACCAGGTACCGTTTAGGTTTGTGTCTATGACCGCGTTCCAACCTTTTACAGTGTAGTCCAGCGCCGCTTGAGGGAATTGTCCCCCGGCGTTGTTTACTAAAAAGTCGAAGCCACCATTGGCCTGCCAACTGTCCGCTAAAAAATCCTTCACCTGGTCCGGGTCACGAATCGTC
>JBCCFQ010000884.1:0-1980 GCA_039029655.1 Pseudomonadota bacterium
GCCCGAGCTTGCAGTAAAAAACGCCGTTCGCTTGATGAAGGAGGGCGGAGTTGACGCCGTGAAAATGCAAGCAGGCCGAGAGCTTTTTAACACCATTGAAGCGGTCTCGAGCGCGGGTGTTCCGGTTATGAGCCATGTAGGCCTCCTGCCTCATCGCGTTCACCTTATGGGTGGCTTTAAAATGCAGGGCCGAACAGCTGAGGCCGCAATTGAAATAATCGAGAACGCCAGGGCGATTGAAGATGCGGGAGCAATAGGCCTGGAAATTGAGGCTATGCCTTACCAGGTTGGGCGTGCCGTCGACGAAGCAGTTGATATTTTCACATTCTCAATAGGAGCCGGCTCTGCAGGGACCTGCCAGATGCTAAACGGATATGACCTGATTGGCGCGTTCGATACGTTCAAGCCAAAATTCGCAAAGCGATACGCGCACGTCGCGAAGATCGCTGTCAGTGCGTTCGAAGAGTTTGCAGAGGAAGTTCGCTCTGGCGCGTTTCCGGATGAAGATCACACGTACAAGATGAATGGCGAAGAGGCCGAGAAACTTAATCAAATTTTGGCTAGCGACCCTTTGAGGGTCGCGTGACCCTGCGGGTCAGAGTGTAGTGGTGACAGACCAGTGAAAGACGACGTTCACGGCCCCCTAGTTAAAATCGACCCTTCAACAGGCTTGAACAAAGGGATGCAGTTGATCCCAAATGGTATTCTCGAAGACAACTATCCGCGCAACATGTGGTGGTGCGCCGCATTTGCGTCTGAAGTTACTGAGAAGCCGATGTCTCGTTGGCTGTTGGAGTTGCCAATTGTCATGTATCGAATGTCAGACGGTACACCTGTAGCTCTAGATGATCGATGCCCACATCGCTGGGCGCCTCTATCTAAGGGCAAGATTATCGACGATCAAATACAATGCCCGTATCATGGCATGACCTTCGGCCAGGATGGCATGTGCACATTGGTTCCGACACAGGATAACGTGCCCAAAAATGCAAAAGTGAGAAGTTATCCGCTCCGCGAGAGCGGCAACTACATTTGGATTTGGATGGGTGATCCTGAGGCTATTGACTGCGAACCAATCGACATGTCCTACACCACTGATCCTGGCTGGTCTTACGTAAATGGCTATTATGAGGTATCCGCAAACTGGGTCCTTATCCGTGAGAACGTAATGGACCTGACGCACATTGCCTATTTGCACGCTAATACGTTCCAACAAGGTGATTGGGATCAAGCTCCTCATGTTTCGATGGACGGTGATACCATCGTCTATTCTCAAGACTTTGATCCGTCGCCACTTAGTCCGTTGTTTTGCGCCGGTTTCGGGTTCCCAGACGGCAAAGTGGTCAAACGAGAGCAGGAGGGTCGTATGCCAAGCCTAGCTGTTTCGTTTTCAGATTGGATTGTTCATGACATAGATGCCAAGCCAGGAGAACGAGTGGACTATTTGGTTCGCGGCGCTCACGTTGTCACGCCAGCAAAGCGCGGTACAACCCATTACTTTTGGGGAGCAGCCTTTGATGTGCCCAGCATCACAGAAGAGGTTGCAACAAAAACTCGTGCGAGCATCAAAAAAGCATTCGACGAAGATCGTGAATTGCTCGAACACATGCAGTCTGCAATCCAGGATGATCCTCGCGGCTTGAATTACCCGGAAGTAAATCTGGGTGCGGATGGCGCGGCGGTACGTGTTCGTCAGATTCTCAAGCGCAAGCTCAAGGCAGAACGAGGCGCAGCGAGCTAATTATTGACGGGTCTTTTTGGCCAGCAAACTTCTTAACTGTTATTCCACTGGAAGTGACGAAAAAAGACAGATTTTTCGAGCTTCATTTTGAACCGCTATGGGGCGTCTAACTATAACTGAACGACTACCGACTTGCGTCGGTGGGATCGGCGATGTGGTTTCGAGGTATTGCAACACGATTTTTTCGGTGATGGCGCCGTTGGTGGTTGAAAAATATCCCCTGCCCAGATCGGAAGAGC
>JBCCFQ010000885.1:0-1980 GCA_039029655.1 Pseudomonadota bacterium
ACCTTTAATGACCACATCGTCTGTAACAGTCCAAACGGCGTTTTCGAAATTCAAGGATTCTGTTGACGCATCCCGGGCTTCTAATGTGTAGTTACCTTGTGTAATAACTATATCTTTGCACGTGAACTGTTTTTTCAAATCCACGATCATTTGACTACATTCAACATCGGGTGCTCCGGCCCCCAACGGCAGTTGGGCATTGCATGGCGCCGCCACCAGCCCCACCGATAACAACAGTAGTTTAGGGTTTGAAATAACCATGCACATTCGACCTCAGTTGCAAAACCCCTTGGTTTAGATCTGCCGCTAGTCCCTTTGCAGTGATCTCGTATCGACCATGAGTAATGATTACCTCTTCATCCGTCGTTGCAACATAGCTTTCTGGCAGTATGTCTAGGCTGCTGGTCATGACGGTTGTGGGTGTGCTGCTTTCCTCATTCTGATTGATCAATCTTACCTCGCCAAACAATTTGACGACTTGCTGGTCGTCACTAATTTCACCTTGAGCCGCCCTTAACTCCCAGGGTGAATCTCGCTCCTCAAGGTAGTCGAACCTAACATCGGATAACATAATACGAGTGTCCGGAGGATTTTGGGTGATCCGTTGTGCGTGCAGTTGATACAGAGGTGTGCCATCAGCGCCACCGATTGTGATGGTTGCTACTTTCAGGTAGTAGCCCGGCGCGTCCCGTTGGTCCGAGGTTGGTTCATCCTCAGGGTTGTTCTGGGGTCTATCCACGATGATCCAGGTGAGCAGTGCCGCTACGACCAGCACGGCGGTGAGTAAAAACGTACGAATGTTCACCTAGGCTTTATCCAACGCGTCAACCAAAAGGTCGCACACTTCCCGCACTGCACCTTGGCCACCGGAGGCTTGGGTTTTCGCCATCGCCGCGGCAATAACGGATGGGTGAGCATCATTTACCGCCAAACCAAGCCCCACAGCCTTTATGGCATCGATATCTATGCTGTCATCCCCCAAATAGCAGGTTTCCGACAAACTGATTCCAAGACCAGCAGCCATCTCTTTCAGCTTTGGTAATTTGTCTTCACAACCCATATGAATGTGTTTGACACCTAATGCCCGCATCCGTTCGCTGACCATGGGCGACGATCGTCCTGAAATGACGCCGACCTGAATGTTGTGGCGGAGAAGATTTTTGATACCGTAGCCGTCTCGAACATGAAATACCTTAAACGCTTCCTGACCATCGGCATTCATATACAGTCTGCCGTCGGTGAACACGCCATCCACATCGAAAACCGCCAGTTTGATTTCGTTGGCAAACTTTGACATCTCAACCAGCATCACATGACCCCCGCTCGAAGCAAGTCGTGGACGTTCAGCGCACCGACCAACTTGTCATCCTCATTCACGACCAACAAAGAAGTAATACGGTGCTGATCCATGAGTCGAACGGCTTCAGCGGCCAGTTTGTTGGCTTGAACAGTCTTGCAGCCCTCGGTCATTAGTTCATCGATGACCGTACTGTGAACATCCACATGGGAATCCAGCGCGCGACGCAAATCGCCATCGGTAAAGATGCCTACCGCAACATCGTCTTGGTTCACTACGGCCGTCATTCCAAGGCCTTTGCGGCTCATCTCTAGCAATGCTTCACTCAACGGAGTATTGCGTCTGACTCTGGGTACGTCATCCCCTTTACGCATGAGGTCGTCTACATGCAGGAGTAGCCTGCGGCCCAGGCTTCCACCTGGGTGAGACCGAGCGAAATCTTCTTGAGTGAAGCCTCTAAGCTCCAACATAACAATGGATAAGGCGTCTCCCATGGCAAGGGTGGCGGTGGTGCTGGCCGTGGGGGCTAAATTCAACGGACAAGCCTCGTTGTCCACGCTGACATCCAGATTAACCGTCGCGGCCTTTGACAAAGTAGCGTTTGGATTTCCCGTGAGGGTAATAAGCGGGATTCCGAGACGCTTAATCAAGGGCA
Source organism: Pseudomonadota bacterium (assembly GCA_039029655.1). GTDB lineage: Bacteria > Pseudomonadota > Gammaproteobacteria > Steroidobacterales > JBCCFQ01 > JBCCFQ01. The sequence continues at coordinate 1,953 of JBCCFQ010000885.1, forward strand.
GTATTGCGATGATTTCTGAAGTTTCGCC
>JBCCFQ010000886.1:0-1974 GCA_039029655.1 Pseudomonadota bacterium
CGACTTTTCCGGTTAGTTGTGTCATGCGCTTAAGAGTCTCATTCATCCACTAAACGAATAGATGCGGTTCGACCGAAGCAGTTTCAACTACCGCATGAGGTGAAAAAGAAACGCTGTGGCTCGCTAGAAAATGCCCGCTTCCAATCCCGCCGCCATGGACATACCGAGCTCCTCGACTTGCTCAAGAAACGCGTCATCCCACTCGCCGTGGCACAGTACCGTGTCTTGCACTTGCTTCCACTTCATGCCCGAAGTGATCTTTTCGATTCCCACTCGCGTTCCGGTCCCGTCGAGACCGGCGCGAATGTAAACACCAAACGGCATCGCCTCGGTCTGTTCAAGAACCGAGTAAAAAGTGCGATCAAAAAAGTCTTTCATCGCTCCGCTCATATAGCCAAAGTTCTCGGTGGTACCTAGCAGAATGGCATCGGCTTTCAGTACGTCGTCGGGGCCCGCCTGCAAGGGGGGAATGTGCTCGACTTCAATTCCGTCGATGTCCTCGTGACGCGCACCGCGCAAGACAGCATCCACTAAAGCCTGCGTATTGGGCGAAGGCGCGTGGGCGACAATCAATAACTTTTTGAGTTGAGAATCAGGCAATGCCATGTCATCGCTATTTGAGACGTCCCGATTATACTGGGCTGAATGTTGCTGACACTGAAATTAATTTGCTTGGGAATAGTAGCAACCGCACTTGTGCTCCTCTCTGCGGTTATGAGTTTAACGCACGCCACCTCCACTATTGGGATGCAGGTACCACCGTATCCGGGTAGTCCCAAAACCGCTCATTGGCGCTGCCTTAAGGGTGGACAAATGGTTTCCAGCGACTGCCAACTTGCTATCGCCGTTTTGGTGTCTTACGTACCCTGGGATGACAAGGCGCCGCAAATCCCCTTAGGCATTCTGGCCTTGAAGCGTGTGCCCGGCGTACCCGTCGGGGAAAAGCATTGGCTCGTGACGGATCAAATCGAATACCCGGAAATTCCTGAAGATTATCAGCTTGCCATCGTCGATTGCCGCATTGGCAATACACCCGAAGACAGCGTTCTGGCTGTCGTGAAAAAATCGACGCGGAATGGTTGCCCGCAGAGAGCTGGGCCGTTATCAAGGACCCCACCTCAGGTGTGTTCTCCTATATCAACCGTGAGGGGTTGAGTGCTTGAATGAGGATTAGGAACTGTGAGTTGAATTGAACTAGTTCAGCTCACCGTCGCTCTGCACCAAATCGTCTGTCAGCTGGGCGAGTTCAATCGCTTCTTTAACCGCCCTCTCCATAGCCGACGCCTTGTCGAATGACTCAACCGAAGATGATTGAATAATCGCCGAGTAAATTCTCGATGCGGCTTGGAACACTTCCATTTCGGTGGGTTGCATCAGTAGGTATGTTTTTTCAGCCATTTTTGTCTCCTTTCGATCTAACTATTGTGTCGATTTTGATCGTCTTTTGAACTCGCAGTGAGTTTTGTTGGCAATCAATTGCTTTTGCTACGCATCGGCCCACAATTCATTTGATTTTCGCTGGTATAGATACAACGCAATATACGCCGGAATCCCCAACAACCATGAAATAAACTGCCCTACCAAAAACTCGCCAGTCGACATACCTTGGTCAATATCCATATTCGTCACAAAATAAAATAGTATTGAGTAAGCAATATTAACAATGATCGTATATGTCCAAAATTCGCGGCTTAGGATTGGTTTGCTCCAGACGTAGCCAAACACTCCAATTACGAACGGGATACTAACGAGCATAGCTACATACTCGGCCACTCCAGACGACTCCAACGCAAGCATCAAGTAACAACCGAACCCAATGTAAAGTACCAAAAAGACGAAATAGATCTTCCAAAAAATCGATCTTTTGACTCTACGATTTGGATCCAAGTTTGAGTCTGGCGGCGTGTAGGGATTGTCGTTCACACTTTTCCTAGAAATTAATAAAACAACCGGATGCAGAGCTGACACTTAACA
>JBCCFQ010000887.1:0-1967 GCA_039029655.1 Pseudomonadota bacterium
GTTTTTTTGCAAAACCACTGTAGGGACCTGAGACCCGGCTATGATCGCCTGCTGCGCTACGTGGGGGCTGCGCAGGCAATCATAGCCTCTAGGTCAACATCATTCCGAAGGTGTTACGGACCTGAGTTCGTTGCTCAGACCGTCCGGGACTGGATCAAAGCTGTCGGCGCAAAGACGGCCTACATCGAACCGGGCAGTCCCTGGGAGAACGGATACTGCGAGAGCTTCAACGCCCGCTTCCGCGACGAGTTCCTGAACGGCGAAATCTTTTACAGCCTGCGCGAAGCGCAAGTCCTAATCGAAGAATGGAGAAAGCACTACAACACCAAACGACCACACAGTACTCTAGGCTACCGCCCACCGGCCCCCGAAACCATCGTCCTGGTGGACCAAATGCCCACCATGCACTAACAATCAAATTGGACCACTTAGGCGGGGCTAATCACTGGAGTCCACGGGCCCTCGGGTATGCCGTTGTGATCCACGGGGCGTCCAGCTCCCATTGTCGTAGGGCGCGCAAACAACTCCTTGAAATCGCTGTCGTCTCCGACCGATAATACAAAATATTTTCCGTTTCTTATCAATGTCTTGCACGTATTTCTGTCGTTTCCTGTCTTACCGCGTCGTGCGTCAATCTCAACTTTAACACACCCAAAGGTTGCGTGCGCTCTTCAAATTCAACGCGAGGCGTAAGAGGTGCAATCAGGAGATACGGATCATGCGTGGGAATACTGATCTCAGTCTGCCATATGCAACGCCAGTTGCTGAATTATGGATCGAAATACCAGCTGGTTGGGGTGCGTGTGCCGGCTCAGTCCTTGTCGGCGTGAGATACCTAACACCGGACGGAGAACGAGACATTCTCGTGGCCAGCCCTGTAAGCGGTTTGAGCCTTGTTGTGAGACCACTAACCTTGCAAGATGAATAGTAGGCTTGTTTCAAAGTGAAGGGCCGGTGCGACCCCTGGGAACGCAGATTTGGCGCGAGGGTCTCATTAGAAGATATGTTCTTGATTTTGCCGCATTTTTCGAACAAATTGACTCGGGGGAGGGGCGTTTCGAGGGAAAGTCGAGCGAATGCACCACTCCGTTCTCAAAGTCACGCCGCTTCTCATATTGTGTGCCGCGTGCCAACCAGTTCCCCAGGATGAGATACTCGGTGCCAATAGACCGCCGGCACGCGTTGTTCTTGATGAGCAATCACAAGCAGCGGCTGACGATGATGAGCCCATTGAAATCCCCGGAGTGGATGACAAGTGGGCGAATGACGATCAGATATCGGCCCGGACCGATAACATGATCAATCGCGCTGACGATGTTTCGGGAAACTTCCGGCACTATGTCGATCAGATCGTCACCGAAAGAGGCTTTTCTCTTGAGACTGAATCACTCAGCCGCGCAGACGCAAACGTTGGCGCCAAAAGTGAGTGGTGGGATGATGATATCTACAAGGCAATGCTGCCCGGCGAGCAGCCTCTCGGCATCGGCTTAGAGGAGTTTATCAGCCGCGCAGTACGCGACTCGCACCAGATTAAATCGTTTGGTTTGCTTCCTGCCATTCGCGAGACAGCTGTTCGGGAAGCCGAGGGCCGTTTCACGCCGGAAGCTTTCGCCGAAGCCAGGTATCAGCGCGTCAACGATGCTGCTACCAGCCCAGCACTGACTGCGGGTGCAGATCGTCTGTTGTCAGATGAGGGCACACTGGAAATTGGAATTAGATCACGCATCAAAACTGGAGCGGAACTCACAATCGCTCAGCAATTTTCGGCGATTGAAACGAACCAAACAGACTTCATCCCTGGCGACCAAGCTCGGTCACAAACAACGATAACTCTGCTTCAACCTTTGCTTCGAGAGTCCGGATTGAGCTACAATTCGGCGGCACCTCGGCACTCATCGCAAAGGGACGGATTAACCGTCCTCTCTTGCCGACCGTAAAGGTTTGTTCTTCAACTCTGATTTCACCGA
>JBCCFQ010000888.1:0-1965 GCA_039029655.1 Pseudomonadota bacterium
CATACCGTATCCTTCAGCTCGATATGACGAAATGGCGAATCCAGACGCGGGTCCGGCGCCTTCAATAAGACGATGACCTTCCGCAGTACTCATGATCCATCCGAACGCCCCTTGAGAGTTGGCTTTAACAGATCCATCGCTTACAGAAAGGATTGGATTGGTAGTGAGCTGGTACACAACTTCAGCTAACGGAACCCTAAAAGTGATCGTATGAAGCAGCTCGCGTATCCACGTGGGGAGGGAATTCCTGTAGGACGCCCAGGATTGGAGACAAGGGGAAGGGATATTTGTAGGAAGGCCGGTAACCTTGAAACGCCATCCATTGTCGTTGCTGGTCACGTCGGCGGGAACGGCATCCCTCGGTAAAATGGTGTCCGTCTCGTAATCCCCAACTGTGTCGGATCCTTCGGTAAAGTAGATTTGGAAACCGTTATCGATTCGGACGTAGAGAGACGAGGAGGACTCAGCGAAGTAGGCTCGCCATTGCATACGAAGATCGGGACCAGTTACTAGCCACATGCCCAATGGATTCCGAAGTGACCCATCACTGTTGCACCATAAGGAGCATGCTTGTTTCCAGAGCGCCCAGGCAGGTTCGGTCGGTTTTTCCTGGTGCACGTGGTGCAATGACGTTCGACTACTCATCAATGAGGGGTCGCCTGTGATCTTGGTAGAGTCGATGACGTTGCCGGACGCGTCCGTCAGATCTGCAAGTGTGAGGACCTGCAGAAACATGCGGCAATAGTTCAACTGTTTAATTTCGGCGTTGGTGAAGCGGTTAGAACGAATAATATCATCCATAAGATATACATCATGTTGTCGTTGCAAGGGTAGAATAGACGGATCGTCAACCTCGAAACCGCCTTGGATGTGTGCAAGAAATCTTCGAAGGGACGCGAGCCAGCAGGCTTCCAGGTGGGGTAGCGGTGTCCCCACGTCTTGAAGGAAGAATCTACCGGTGCCCACCGCGTACTGGGCCCATGACACCGCAATACGAAGAAGAGTTGAAGCTTGTGTATCTTGGCGCCAATGCCGGAGAAATGAAAGAACCTGACCGATCCCTTGTTCGACAAACAATGGTCGAAAACCTGCGCCGCCAAGAGCCGTAGGTCCATAGAGAATGACATGAGCCGTTTGAGAATTGAAACCGCATGCTTTGAAAAAGCTGGTCATGACCGGTGCCTGAAGTCTTTCGAGTTGTTGTTTGGAGAAGAAACAGTTGGGTAAGACGTAACCAATGCTGGGAAGAAAAACGGCATAGTACAGCAGCCATGCTTCCGATCTATCGAGAGGGGAACATGCAAGCAGTGCTCGGAACTCATGAATCTTCTCTTTCAATGCCCGATACTGGCCTGTCTGGTTCCCTGACGGGTCCTTGTGGTGGCCCAAGGTCTTGTGCGCTGTGTAGGCCGACTTATGTGGAATCGGGTATTCTCGAGTGCGGTCACCGGACGAGACTCGGATAGGATTGCCGACTTGACCGCACACTAGGACGGGTTCACTGCTTCGAGTGAATTTATAAAAATAAACATGATAGGAGCATTTGGTCAATTCCAAGGCGCCGCCGGAGCTCCAGAGAAGATCATTCCAAAGTTGTGCATCCTCTTGCATTTTCGTGATAACAGCGGTGGGATCGGACTGATCGTTCTTGTTAAATTCGTTTACTTGTCCTGTGGTGTCATCGACAAAACCAATCATATAAATCTTGATGGAAAGCCGGCGGTTGGGGGACTCAAAGGTGGCGCCATGTGCTCTTTCTTCGAAGCAGTCGAACAACGTGTTGCTAATAAAACACCAAATTGCAGGAGAATTACCACTGCCTTGTCCTGTGCCATAAATTGGATAGACCGTGCAATGGCTGTAGAAATTCTCACTAACGCCCAGCGACGTTTTCAGTTTATATTTCGCGTCCTGTAAAGTGCGGGCCATGACGAGTGCAACGTTCTTGGCAAGACCGTATTTGCG
>JBCCFQ010000889.1:0-1964 GCA_039029655.1 Pseudomonadota bacterium
CAAACGCCGGTTGCCCTCGGTTCGTAGTTACCTGTCGTCGGGTATAGATGTTGACGACAGCGGGTGCAGCTCGTGCTACGGCATCGGCGTAGCTGTTTGTCGTGACGGAACCGGGATTTTGCGGCAGCAAGTCGGGTTTGAGAAACACCACGAGAAAAGCCAGGGCGAGGCCAAAGACGACGGATTGTGCGATAAAGATGAGGTTTCTGCGCATGAGGTCAATGGTAGCTCGTAGCTGCCTCGTTAGGTAAGGTCTAAAGTCGCTAAAAACGGCTAATTCAGGGCCTTGTACCGTGGCAACTTAACTGTGTGCCTGTGTATAATGAGACGCTTTTTTTCATGCTGGGCCTTGTGTAAGGCTAAGACTGGACCCAGATAAGCTATTGAGACAGACGAGCATATTGAGGAGTGCTTAGGTGAGCAACGACCAGAGCGTCGATATTGGCCGACGTCATTTTTTGACGGTTGCTACAGGTGTGACTGGCGCGGCAGGTGCGGCAATTGCAGCGGTTCCGTTTGTGTCTTCCATGAGGCCCAGCGCACGGGCTCAGGCCTTGGGTGCCGCCGTGGAAGTGGATATCGGCAAACTCGATATGGGTGCCCTGTTGAAGGTCAAATGGCGAGGAAAACCGATCTTTATCGTCAAACGCAGCCCTGAAGCCCTACAAAGACTTCGACGGCTTGAAGATGCCACCCTTCGAGACCCAGAATCTCTCGAAGCGCAACAGCCGAGTTATGCGCAGAACTGGCACCGCTCACTGCGAGAAGAAGTGCTGGTCATGCTGGGGTCGTGTACTCATTTGGGGTGCGCCCCCATGTTCCAACCAGAAGTGGGTGCAGAAGGATTGGGCGCGGATTGGCAAGGTGGCTTCTTTTGTCCCTGCCACGGTTCCAAGTTCGATATGGCGGGGAGAGTTTACGCGGGCGTGCCGGCGCCCTTGAATTTGGTCATTCCGCCGTACCGCTACTTATCCGAGTCAGTGATCTTGATCGGTGACGACACGGGGGTCAGTTAATGAGTGCGCATGAAGACAAACTCGGATTGACGGACCAGTTGGCTCAGCGCGGTCGAGACGCTTTGGGCTGGATCGATGATCGATTTCCGCTTACCAAAATGTATAAATCTCAGGCCACTGAGTATTACGCCCCGAAGAACTTTAACTTTTGGTACTTTTTCGGCGTTCTCGCCATGTTCATCCTCGTTCTCCAAATCGTGACGGGGATTTTTCTCACAATGAACTACAAACCCTCGGCGGAAGATGCTTTCGCATCAGTGGAGTACATCATGCGGGATGTGCCATGGGGTTGGTGGATACGCTATATGCATTCAACGGGTGCATCGGCGTGTTTTGTGGTTATTTACCTTCATATGTTCAGGGCGCTGTTGTATGGCTCATTCAAAAACCCAAGAGAATTGATTTGGGTCTTTGGTATGTTGGTTTACGTTGCTCTTATGGCCGAAGCATTCCTTGGATACCTATTGCCGTGGGGCCAAATGTCTTATTGGGGTGCACAAGTTATCGTGTCGTTGTTTGGCGCAGTCAGTGAAGGACTCGCCGAGTGGATTCGCGGTGACTACTTTATTTCTGACATTACATTGAATCGCTTTTTTGCGCTACACGTCATCGCAGTTCCGTTGGCATTGATCATGTTGGTTTTTGCTCACTTGATTGCGCTGCGCGAAGTTGGCTCAAACAACCCAGATGGCGTGGAAATTAAGAAAAACAAAGGGCCCGACGGTATACCTGTAGATGGTATCCCTTTTCACCCTTTTTACACCGCAAAGGACCTGGTTGGTTTAATCGTTTTTCTGATGATTTTCTTTGGGGTCGTGTTTTTTGCTCCGGAGATGGGCGGCCTTTTCTTAGAGCACGCCAACTTTGAGCCCGCTAATCCGCTCAAAACGCCTGAGCATATTGCACCGGTTTGGTACTTCACACCATTCTACGCCATCCTCCGCGCCG